>CAYGAB010000086.1:0-4677 GCA_964347725.1 uncultured Candidatus Peribacteria bacterium
CTTTAAAGCGCCAGGGTCTAATGTTTCCTTGCTTTTTTCCACTCGAAGCAATTTTATTCGCTGAGATTTTTCGTTTAGAGTCCAAAGTCCAGGCCAAGGGCTGTAGGCTTGTTGCTTCCTGAGGATGGAATCTGAGCTTTCTTTGAAATCAAGAAAGCCTGAATCTTTCTTGAGTTTACCGCAAAAAGTGGCGAGTGTTGGATCCTGTTTTTTAAATTTCAATTGTTGATTCATTAGTTTTTCGAGTGCATCTGGAATTTCTTTGGCTGCCAGTTCGGCCATTGCATCTCCAAGTTCATCGGCTCTCATGGAGTCGTTCAATTTCATTTTCCACTGCTGAGCGATTGGGCCTGCGTCCATTCTGCGTGTCATTTTCATTAGGCTTAGGCCCGTTTCTTTTTCTCCATTTAAAAGTGCCGACTGAATGGGGGAGGCTCCACGGTATTTTGGGAGTAGGGAGACATGAATGTTGAGGGAGAATTGGCTTGCTAGATCCAGCCATTCTTGGCTGAGGATTTGTCCGTAGGCAAAGGTCAGCATTAGGTCGGGAGCTGTCTTTTTAAATTCTTCCAGAAGTCCAGTCTCTGCTTTGATGTCTTCGCACTGAAAAACCGGCACCTTGTGGCTTAAGGCCAATGTTTTGGTGCTTGGTGCTTGCAAAGCTTGTCCGCGACCCGCTGGACGGTCCGGCTGGCAGAACAAAGCTTCTAGTTTGAATCGAGGATCGGAGAGAAGTGCTTTGAGCAAAGGCAGGCTCAGTTCGCTGCTGGACATGAAGAAAATTTTTGTGGGTTTCATTTTTCAAAAAGATCAAATGTGCTAAGCTGCCTTCACGCTCATTCTACTCATCATTTCATGAAAGACCAAGTTCCCAATTCTTTGAAATCGCCTTACATGCGTCGCTTGATGAGCATCGGTGTTTCGACTTTGGTGGCCTGGGCTGGGGTGGCTTTGGTTTTGTTCAAATTGGATCCTTATGAAACCATTGATCTTTCTGTCAGCCTTTTTTTCATCAGTTTGTTCTTTGCCTTGATGGGAACTTTCACTTTGATTTTGTTTGTTTTGAAGCGCTGGAAAGCTTCTCACTACATTGCGCTCAAACACGTGAATGTTTCTTTGAGGCAGGGCTTTTTGCTCAGTGTTTGTGCTTTGATTTGTGCGGGACTTTTGATGTTGGGACTTCTGCGAATTTGGAATGGACTCTTGATTGTGATTTTGATCACGCTCATTGAATTTTACTGGAGTTCAAGAGACGAACTGGATTGAACCCTCACAGGTTGTAATTTTGCTTTGGCACCAATCGAAAGTGGCTCAGTGGAAAGACCACTAATTTTGCTTCTCCCATGATGAAATCTTTTTCTAAGTAGGGGGAGTTTTTACTGTTGCACCCCAATTGTTCAAAGCAACGCCTGGAATCGCTGCTTTTGGTTCTGTTGTCTCCCATGACAAAATATTCTTCTTCTGGGATTTCGAAAATCTGGCTCAGGCTTCGGTGGGCCTGGGTGTTGTCGTGGTTGGTTTCGTTCAAGTAGGGTTCTTCTAATTCCAAAAATTCCCGTCCGTCTACAGGTTTGATGAAGACTTTGCCGTTTTCCAATTTCACGGTTTCTCCAGGAAGTCCAATCACACGTTTGATGTAGTATTCTCCTTCTTCACTGTAGGGGGCTTGAAACACAATCACGTCTCCTCTTTGGATTCCTGTTGGGCTCCAGTTGAAGAGATCCCAGGTTGAAAGACGAGAGGTCAAAATGAATTCCCCTTCGCCGTTGAAACATTCTCCGTCGTAGTTGTTGAAAGTGTCGCACATGGAGGGGCCGTGCACTTTGAAGGGCGCAAAAAGGTAGCCTCGAATCAGAACCACCAATCCAATCACCACGACAATGTCCACCAAAACATCCCAAAATATTGAGGAGCGAAGAAAGTCACGTGTCGTTTTTTTCATTAAAGTGGTATAAAAATCTTGTGCCAAGCCTAACAGAAATCATCACGCCACTCAAATGATCTTGGACGACATTGCTTTCCGCGGTTTACTTGGAAAAGGGGAGGTCATTAAGTACGTGGCTCATGTCCATCCTTTTGTTATTTATCCGATGCTGTTTAAGTTACTTTTGTTTGGCATCGCCATGCCGGCTGGAGCTTATTTTTTGCTGCCACCTTTTAAGTTTGTTTGGATGGTCTGGGCGGGACTTGGGATTTTGCTCTTTCTCTACAAGATGCTTCAGTGGTATTTGGACGCTTGGATTGTGACGAATTACGCCATCATTTATCAAAATTGGGAATCTATTTTTAGTAAGTCCACGAATCGAATCGATCACGGCAACATTCAGGGCATCGGAAATGAGGTCAAGGGTTTTTGGGGCACGATTTTGCAGTTTGGGAATGTCCAAATTGAGCACGTGACAGGCAATCCAATTGTGGTGGCCAATGTGGCCATGCCACGTCGTTTGGAGCGCAGAATCGTCTCTGAACAGCAGGCTTATGTTCAGCGCCAAAGCGTTGAGGATCATGGAAAGTTGAAGGACTTGCTGACAAATTTGATACGAAGTTCTTGAGCTGCTAAACTAGGTGCATGAAACAGCTTGAAACCATCATTGGACTTGAAATTCACGCGCAGATTTCTACGAACACGAAGATGTTTTGTGGCTGCAGCAATGACTCTTTTGGGAAAGAGCCGAACACGAATGTTTGTCCCATTTGCATGGGATTTCCTGGGATGTTGCCTGTTCCGAGCGATGCCGCCCTTGAGAAAGGAATCAAGGCAGCTTTGGCGTTGAAGTGCTCCATTCCTGATTTTTCAAAATTTGACCGGAAAAACTATTTTTATCCAGATTTGCCCCTTGGTTATCAGATTTCTCAGTACGATGAGCCTGTTTCTGTCCATGGCACCGTGGAGTTTGAGGTGAATGGTGCGCCTAAAAAAGTGAAGATTTGTCGTTTGCATTTGGAGAATGACGCTGGAAAGTTGACTCACACTGCATCTGGAACTTTGTTGGATTTTAATCGAGCTGGATCTCCTTTGATGGAGATTGTTTCTGATCCGGACATGCGCAGCGCGCAGGAGGCCAGAGCTTATGCAGAAACCGTGCAGGCTATTTTGAGGTACTGTGGCAGCAGTGAAGCCGACATGGAAAAAGGCATGCTGCGTTTTGATGCCAGTGTTTCTATGAGGCCAGTTGGCGAAGAAAAATTGTATCCACGCGCTGAAATTAAAAATTTAAATTCATTTCGATCTTTGGAATCTGCCATTGCTTACGAAGTTCAACGGCAAACAGAGATGTGGGAAAATGGAAGTCCTTTGGACCGTGAGCAAACGGTTGGCTGGGACGACGACCGTGGCACAACGGAAGTCATGCGTGAAAAAGAAAGTGCTGCTGACTACAGGTATTTCCCTGAGCCTGACATTCCACCTCTGCACGTTGACGCCAGTCAAGTCGAAACTTGGAAAAAAGCAGTTCCAGAATTGCCTCATGAAAAACTCAACAGGTTCATGACAGATTTTGATTTGTCAAAAGCCGATGCGGAGTTTTACATCGAAAATCAAAATTTGGCGAATTTATTTGAGGAAGTCGCCACAAAATCCAAACAAGCCAAGGTGGCCAATTCTTTCATTGCTACGGTTTTGGCGAGTAAGCTGAGAGAAAAAGGACTTTCTTGGGAGCAGTCGCCTCTGGAGGTTGATCATTTGGTGGAGTTGATTCAGTTGGTGGAGTCTGGTTTGATTTCGAACAATGTGGCCAAAAGCACTTTGATGGAAGCCATGCTGGACACTTCAAAAATGCCAAAAATGCTGGTTGATGAGCTGGGATTGGGGCAGGTGAGTGATGAAGGCGCCATTGAGGCAATTTGTCAAAAAGTTTTAGAAGCCAATCCTAAGGCGGTTGAAGACATTAAATCTGGGCAGCTCAAAGCCATGGGATCTTTGGTGGGAGGTGTCATGAAAGAAAGTCAGGGCAAGGCAAATCCTGGCATGGTGAATGAAATTCTTTCGCGACTCCTTGGACTTTGATAAAGTGAGCTTACTTAACTCCACACCATGAACGCCATGACTTCTTTGGACATCCTGTACCTCACTTTGTCGGTTTGTGTTTCAGTTGTGACTTTGTTCTCTTCTGTGACTTTGATTTACCTCATGTTCATTTTTCGGGATGTGACAAAAATTTCAGACACTTTGAGAGAAGTGGTGAACAAAGTTGATCATTACATCACTAAGCCGATCATGATGACAAAGTCTGTCATTGACTTTGTGACTCCTTATTTGGAGACGGCTCAGGGAGTGATGAAGAAGCGAAAAGGCAAGTCCTAGGGAAAACAAAGAGAGCATTCCAGATTCGTTTTGTGCGTCGCAGGGGATCCATTGCGAGCCGAAAAAGCCATTCAAGCCCCATTTTTCTCATGAAATCTGGGGCTCTTTTGATGTTTCCGCTCCAGAAGTCAAAGGAGCCACCCACTCCCATGGCCACCTCCACTGAAGCGAATGATTCCCAGTGTTTTGAGAGCCAAACTTCTTGGTTTGGAGCTCCGTAGGCGACGAAAAGAACTTGAGCTCGACTTTTTTCAACCAATTCGAAGGCAGCTTGGCCTGGGTCACTTGAAGAACTTCCTGCAATTTTTAGCTTTGGATGGCGTGAAGCAAAAACGGCGGCTGTTTTTTCTGCAACTCCAGGTCCTGCTCCCAAG
>CAYGAB010000087.1:0-2746 GCA_964347725.1 uncultured Candidatus Peribacteria bacterium
GCGCAATTGCAAAGCCTTGTCTCCCTCTTGATCAAAATAGCCGGCTTCGTCGTGGGTTTCTGTGGTGAGCACTCCATTTTCATCTTTTTTGAAAAGGAAAAATTCCAATTCCGGGCCACACATGAATTTCAAGCCAAGCTTGGTCGCCTCTTCAATTTGTCGCTTCAAAATCCAACGAGGTGAACCTTCAAAAGGTGTGTTGTCCGAATTGTAAACATCACAAACCAAACGAGCCGTAACGTCATCTCCGTAACGAGTCCAAGGCAACACCGCAAAAGAATTGAGATCAGGCCTCAAAATCATGTCGGTTTCTGTGATTTTTGCAAAACCTTTTACAGAAGATCCGTCGAACCAAGTTCCATGCTCTATGGATTCCTCCAATTTGTGCACAGGAATCGTTTTTGCCTTCAAGTTGCCCAAAATATCCACAAATTGCATGTCCACGAATTGAACGCCGTACTCTTCACACCACTGCATCACCATTTCTTTAGTGACTTGCGTGCGAGAAAAACGAGAATACATGTGTTCTCGACGAAGACCGCGAACCGCGTCAGTGGACGCAGCGGCCATGGAAGCATGAGCGGTTGGGAGGCTCATAAATGAAAAGGGTTAAATGGAAAACATAGCCTTTCTATCCTCATTCAAAAGACCGCACAAGAGCCAAAAAAGCCACAATTCAAGCTGTCAAAAGACACCGACAGGCAGCCCTTGACCTGTCACGCAAAAGACGCAATACTAAAATTACTTTGGACCTGTAGAAATTTTCTACAGCTAAACCAGCTTGACAATGGACCTACAAGAAGTTCTGGAAAACATTGGGCTCACCTCAAAAGAAGCTGGCGTGTATTTGGCCGATTTGGAACTTGGAGCCGCCCCAACATCAGAAATCGCCCTGCGCGCGAAACTGAATCGCATCAGCACCTACGACATTTTAAAAAAATTAAAAGCCAAAGGCCTGAACTCCTCGGAAACAAAAAACAAAATCACGCTATTCACGGCCAAAGACCCAGACCTCCTCAGAAACGACTATCGAAAACGCTACATGGACTTCAAATCCGTCCTCCCCGACCTGCGCCGACTGCAGGGGAAAAGCCTCCATCCACACATCCGTTACTACGAAGGCATCGAAGCCGTTAAAAAAATCTACCAAGACACTTTGTCCTCTCAAACGGAAATTCTCAACTACGCGGACTCCGCCTCAATTCGAAAATTCTGGCCCAGCTACGACCGCGACTACGTGGACGAACGAGTCAAACGCAAAATCTACCTGAGAGGCATTGCTCCAAAAGACATCCACGGCAAAAAAGTAGCCGAACAAAACCTTCTGAAACACCGTGAAATCCGCCTCGTAAAAGCCGGACCCTACGCTTTCTCCAACGAAATCAACATCTACGACGAAAAAGTGGCCATCGTCTCCTTCAGCAAAGAAGAGGTCATCGGCGTGATCATCGAAAGCAAAGAAGTCGCGAACACTCAACGCGCCATTTTCATGATGGCGTGGGAATTTGCAGGGATGCAATAGCAAGATCGTGAGTCGTCAACTTTTCGTTCATTGGAGCCAATTGGTGCCCAAACACCATGAACTCTTGCTCCAAATGCTCCACTTTGAAGCTCAACCCGTCAAAACGAGTGGCGGTTTGATCTCTAAATTCATCAAATTCTTCACGCGTTACCATCTTAGCCAAAAGGACATCGTGCTCCACAAGTTTTTCAATGATGCTGTCGAGCTTGAGAGAATGAAAGTCCAAAGTCGCCTGCTGTCGCTCAAAATTCATTTCCATGAAAAGCTCCATGGAATCCATGCGTTTCTCCGATTTAAACATCCGATCTTCAAGTTGCCCCACTCTCTCCTCGATCCGGTCCATTCTCTCCTCAAGCCGGTCCATTCGCTCTTCAAGTCGGCCAATTCGCTCTTCAAGTCGGCCAATTCGCTCTCCAATCGCATGAAAAGACTCTCGCATGGAGCGGTCCATCTCCTCTATTTTATGCAGGATGAGCTCAAGTGTAGCCATTGGAAAAGAAAAAACTGGAAATCCAAAAATAACACACCAAAATCAAAAAATCCTGACAAAAATCTGAAACGTTCAACAAAAAGCTTGTCAGAAAATCAAAGCATTGGCGGACGCATTTTGTGCCACCCTGTCGCCTGTTCATAAGCAGCAGCAACCTGAAGAACCAAAGATTCACTCCACTGAGGACCAATGATTTGCAAGCCAATCGGTAGAATGTCTTTGGTGAATCCGCATGGGATAGAAATGGCAGGCACTCCAGCCGCATCGGCAGGAATCGTGAGCACATCCGCCAAGTACATGGCCAGAGGATCGTCCACTTTTTCCCCAATTTTGAAAGCGGGCGTTGGAGAAGCCGGAGCCATGATCACGTCCACATCCTGAAAAGCCGATTCAAATTCACGAATGATCAAAGTTCGCACGCGTTGAGCTTGTTTGTAATAAGCGTCTGCATAACCAGCGGACAAAACAAAAGTTCCCACCATGATGCGCCGTTTGATTTCATCGCCAAAACCCTGACCGCGAGCCTCCATCATGTACTCGGTTAAATCTTTCATCTCTCCAGCGCCAGGACCAAAACGCAATCCGTCAAAACGAGCCAAATTAGTGGAAAGCTCTCCAGGGGTAGTGACGTAATAAACCGCCACACAATATTTTGTCATGGGCAGGCTTATCTCCTTCAAAATAGCTCCCATTTTTTCATATTCACGAATGGCAGCCATCACCACCTCCTTCAC
>CAYGAB010000087.1:2756-4565 GCA_964347725.1 uncultured Candidatus Peribacteria bacterium
CTTCTGGCTCAACACCTTCAGCAAAATATTCTTTAGGAACACCAATGCGCAAACCCTTGACCCCTTTGCTCAAATTCACCGAATAATCCGGGACTTCCATTTTTGGCGTGGTGGCATCGTGAGGATCATGCCCAGCAATCACCTGCATCACCAAAGCCGCATCTTCAACCGTTCGCGTTATGGTACCAACGTGGTCCCAACTTGAAGCCAATGCGTTCACCCCAAAACGACTCACACGACCATAAGTGGGCTTGAAGCCAACGCAGCCACACAAAGAAGCCGGCTGACGAATGGACCCGCCCGTGTCCGTTCCCAAACTAAAGACGGTCTGTCCAGCAGAAACAGCAGCAGTAGAACCGCCAGATGAACCTCCCGGAATGTACTCCGGATTCCAAGGATTGCGACTTGGGCCATTGCAAGAACGTTCGGTGGAAACTCCACAAGCAAATTCGTCCATGTTGTTTTTTCCAAGCAAAACGTAATCCTCCTCCAAAAGCCGCCCAGAAGCCGTGGATTCATAAGGAGGCACAAATCCTTTCAAAACATTTGAACAAGAAGTGGTCAAAATCCCTTTTGTGTTGAACAAATCCTTCAAAGATCCTGGCACCCCAGCCAAAGCCCCAAGGGCCTCTCCTGTTTTGCGCTTCTCGTCCACTTTTTTTGCTTGAGCCAAAGCCAAATCCTCTGTGAGTGCGACAAAATTCTTTAAAGTTCCATCCGTCTTTTTGATCTGAGCAAAACACGCCTCAGTCAATTCTAGAGAAGAAAATTTTCCAGCCTTCATTCCGGCCAAAGACTCAGCAATGCTCAACCAATTTAAATCCATTACATGATGCGTTTAATTCTAATTTGATGGTCCTGCTTGGGCAAAGGGCTGCACTCCAATAAATCGTCTGGTGTGGCCAAATTGGCATCCACCATGTCGGGGCGAGTCACCGTGACCAAACCTGTCACTTGAGAAGTTTCAGGAACTCCACTGGTGTCCACCTCACGCAACATGTCCACATAACTCAAAATATCCGTGAGCTGCTTGGACAAACGGTCCACCTCTTCATCCGTCAACTTGAGACGAGCCAATTGAGCCAAACGCCGGACATCGTCGTGAGTGAGTTGCATACAAAGCCATTAAGCTCATCTAAAATATCAGTTTTGCATTGAGAGTCAAAGTGAATGAGCTATACTAGGAGGCAGATCATCAAAACCCATGCACAGCACCCTCAAAAGCATCTCTTACGTCTCTCTCTTTTTTCTCATGATTTTGGGAGGATTGCACTTGAGCTCCACCATTTTAGTGAGCCAGGGAATCCAAAGTGAAACTTTGAACCTGCTCAGCAAAACCTTGGACTTGCCCTTCCTGTTTGTCGCCTTGATTTATGGGACGAGCCGCGCCTCATTAAGTTTAGAAGACATAACCGGTAATTTAAAAATGCCATTGATCATTTTTTCAAGCTTGTCTGGAGCCCTTTTGATGCTTGCTCTCATCCTTAATTTTGGAATTCCAGATGCCCCCCTCCTCTAACTCCAACGACCAAAATGAAAAAATCGTGGTCATGGCCTTTGGAACCTTTGATTATTTCCACGCCGGCCACGAAGACTACCTGAATCAAGCCAAAGCCCTAGGCAACGAATTGGTGGTGGTGTTGGCCCGAGATGAAACCGTGCGAAAAGTTAAAGGGCGCTCCCCCGTTCATTCCGAACGCAAAAGGCTAAGAGCCGTCAGCCAATGTCCTTCCGTCAGCAAAGCGATCCTCGGCAACAACGACGACAAGTACAAAGTCATCAAAAAAATCCGACCCGACGTCCTAGCTC
>CAYGAB010000088.1:0-4548 GCA_964347725.1 uncultured Candidatus Peribacteria bacterium
GCTCTCAAAAGAAGTTTTTCCTCAACATCGGCTGGCACTCTTGCACGGCAAAATGAAGGCGGACGAAAAAGAAAAAGTCATGCAGTCTTTTTCCGATGGCAGCGTGGACATTCTAGTTTCCACGTCTGTAGTGGAAGTTGGAATTGACGTCCCAAATGCCAGCATCATGATCATTGAGGGCGCGGATCGATTTGGATTGGCACAATTGCACCAATTCAGGGGTCGCGTTGGTCGAGGCGCACATCAGTCCTATTGTTTTCTTTTCAGCGATTCTACGAGCGATACGGCCTTGCAAAGATTGAAATTGATGGTTGAATTTAACTCAGGATTTGATTTGGCGGAAATGGATTTGCAACTGAGAGGCCCCGGTCAAATCTACGGCGTCAAACAAAGTGGATTGCCAGACTTAAAAATGGCGAGTTTTGGCGACAAAGACCTTTTGGAGCGAGTGAGAAGTCGTGCAGCCCAACTGGTGGAAGAGGACGTAAGCCTCAATTCATATCCAGAATTGGAGAAAAAAGTCATGCAGATGGAGAGTCAAATGGACGTGGTGGACATGGCTTGAGTCGTCCTTTCAATTTGAACGCGTTAAAACGAATGCTTATTAAAGAATCGCTTAACACTGCACAAGATATATTGTGCGGGATTAAGTTTGTTCAGAACTCCAAGTGTGAGCAAGGCATTTCAATTTCCTAGCCCGACCCTTCCTCAACACTCTCTCTCGCCATCAAAACGGCTAAAATCTGGGCTAAGGTCAAATCTTTCATTTTATCACCAAACTGAGCTTCGTTCTCTTTCAAGTACTTCATGAGCTTGGATTCTTCCCCGGCCAAACGAACTCCGTCGTCCAGTTCAGTGAAGCCCATCCAAGCCTGATTATTTTGATCGATGCGAGCAACATCCAATAAAGTGTGCAACAATCCACGACCCGTGCGTTTGACTTGCGCAGAAACCGTGGTTAAATCTGAATATTTGTAGTTTTTCAAATCCATGATCAGCTCTTTGGAAACACCAATGGTGGTAGCCGCTTCCTTAATCCACGGAGCGTGATTTTTCATCCTCAGACTGCCAACGGCATCGGCCAAGTGACCGCCTTTGATGTTTTCTACGAATTCATCCATGGCTTCGGGGCCCAGATAGATGCCCATGTGCTCGGCCATCCATTCACCCATGGCTTCGTCGCCAATCAAGGCTCCAACGCCCACCATGGCCATGGCACCACTGACCCAAGGGAAAGATTCTTCCTTTTCATCGGACTCCTCTTTCTCACCTTCTTTTTTCTTTTTGCCTTTCGTCAACCAAGAGATCAACCTAAAAGCCCCAAAAGCTCCCGCAGCAATGAGCGCAGCACGCACCCCGTCGCTCATCCATTCCGTGTTTTCAGGCAATTGCCCTTCTTCCATGGCTTTTTTAGCCGCGGCCGCCGTTTCGTAACTCGCCAAAACTTTTTCACAAAACGTGGGCCAGTTTTCTAGAAATTTAGTCCCACCTTTGCCCGTCACCAATTGATTGAGCTTCACCCACAACTGAGCCTCCATTGGATCTTTCATGTCAAAATAAGACATCAATTTGAGAGGATTTTGAGACAATTCTTCATACTTTTCACCTCGATTGAGAGCTTTCATCACAACGCTTTCCAGATACTCATGAAAGGCTTCCATGGATTCTCGCTGTTCATCAATAGAACCAGTTGCATCAACCTGCAAGGCCAAACTTTTCCGTTTGTTTTCCGAATTTTGCTTCAAACGTGCTTCAGCTTCCGCGTCTCCCATGAAGCTCCTCAATTCTTCTTTGGCCTTGATCACCGCCAACTTGGCTTGATCCACCAAACCAGGTGCTTCTTTTTGTTTTTCTGGAGTTGGATCTGGCATGCTTTTTGTTTAAATCCTAGTATTATAACATTTTTTTAGCTTTTCTTCAAGGATTTCAACATGTAGGTTCCCTCCAATTCGTAGCCCCATTTCCGATAGTAGTTTCTGGTGCCCACTCCGGCGATCACCGCCAGCCGATTGAAGCCCGCTTCTTTGGCCATGCGCTCAGCTTCTTCCAGCATTCTTCGCCCCAAGCCGGCGTGTTGAGACGCCTGCCCATTCCTCTCCCCCACTTTGACCTGAGCCCCGTAGCTGTGGACTTCCCTCACCAAGGCGGCACCTTCAAGTTCCGGAATGAAGTGTTTCTCACCTGTAAAAAATTGAGATGGAAAACGCAAACGCAAGAGGGAGCAGAGTCGGTCGCGAGCGGCATCGTTGAAACTGATGAAAAATTCCTTTCCACCCGAGGAATCGTACTCCAGGACTCTGAGTTCGGTTTGGTCGGGATCGTAGCTGTCCCCTTTGATCTCTCGACAACGGATGCAGCGGCATTTCACTCCGGAAATTTTCATTTGATCTTGAAGGAGTTGACGCATGTTGGTTTTTTGGCTTCCTTCCAAGATCGATTCGCCGGGAATGTCGCGGAAAAGTCGTTCAATCCGCACGTAATCGGGAATTATTTTTTTCATTTCGACGAGAATGTTCATCAGGACTTCGTCGCTGTAGGCGTGAAAACGGCCTTCTTTCCACCATTCTTCCAGTTCTGAATAGGGCGTGACCACACAGGGATAAAGTTTGAGGTGATCGGGCTTGAAAGCAGGATCGGAAAAGAAAACCTGGAGCATGTCGATGTCCATTTCCGGGGTGCTGCCAGGTAGATTTGGCATCAGGTGGGTCGCAATTTTTAGGCCGGCGTCTTTCATGAGTTGCATGGCACGAACGGTGTCTTCAATGACTTCCCCACGTTTGTTGAGGGCCAAAACTTCATTGTTGATGTGCTGGACTCCAATCTGAACTTTGGTGCAACCCAGTTTGCGCATGTGGCGCAGTTCGTCGTGAGTGATGTGGTCTGGACGGGTTTCCAAACTCAGGCCAATGATCTTGTGGGGGCTGGCTTCATTGTTGAAGTGAGCTTGTTTTAAAGATCGTCCCGGAGTGTCATTGCAGGCATTGAAGAGCGCCCGAATGTAAGCCGTTTGGTAGCGGCGCTGGTAAGCGGAAAAGGTTCCGCCGAGCACGATCATTTCAATTTTTTCGGTTTCGTGGCCTTGTTTAGTGAGACTGTCGAGGCGCGTCACAACCTGGTCGCGAGGATGAAAGTCGTCCAAAACGGCTCGCATGGCTCCTGGCTCATTGGACAAATAGGACTTGGGCATGCCAGGTTCGGTGGGGCAAAAAACGCACTTCCCCGGACAGGGGTAGGGCTTGGTCAGCACCGTGAGCACGGAAACTCCAGATAAGGTGCGGACTTTACGTTTGCGAATGAGCCGTTGGAGGAGGTCGTCGCCTTCCCATCCTTCCGATTTTAGACTTTCGTAGGCTTTTTGAAGTTCAAAATTGCTGGCCAAAGGCATCCCGAATTCACGAGCAAATTGTTTTTTAAATCGATGAAGTTCGTCTTCTGTGGTCAAGCCCTTTTCAGAGGCTTGCTGCACCAGTTGTTTCAAGATATTGTCTTTGGAGAAGATTTTCATTTGATATCAGGTTCGCTATGCACTCTAAAAGAATCATTGAAAAGGTCAAGGAAGATTACGACCAGATTGCAATTTCTTTTTCAGAAACTCGGCAAAATTCTTGGCCGGAATGGGAACAATTCAAGACTCACCTGCCCAAGCAGGCCCGGATTTTGGACATGGGCTGTGGGAACGGACGCTTGCTTTCTTTTCTTCTGTCCCAGGATTTTGATTCTTATTTAGGAGTCGATCAGTCGGAAGCACTGATTCAAGAAGCCAGAAAACACTGGAATTCACTGGAACGAGTCCATTTTGAAGTCGGCGAGATGAGCCACTGGAAGTCACAGAAGGATCTAAAATTCACAGCCCTTTTTGCGATTGCGTCTTTTCACCATTTGCCACCCGATCATCAAGCGCAAACCTTGAAAAACTGGGCTTCTTCCATGGAAAAAGGCGGAATTTTATTCATGAGCAATTGGAATTTGTTTCAGCCACGATTTTGGGCACTCTGGATTCGACAACATCTTTTTCGAACTCCTTCCCCTTTGAACACCTCCAGCCTTCTGATCCCCTGGAAAAAAGGCCAGTCCGCAAGCGTGTGGCGTTATTATTACGCTTTCAGTTCCAGACAACTCAGAAAACTTTTGACCAAAGCTGGATTCACCATCCTTCAAGAAAATGTTGGCAAGAATTACCTCACCATTGCACGTTATGAAGGTCTTTGACGTCGAAATTCCAGGACTAACAAGCCAAAAAGCCATTGAATCTCTTAATGGAAGAAAACTCATTTTCACTCCAAATCCAGAAATCTTGCTCCAAGCACGTGGGAATTCCCAACTCAAAAAAGCCCTTCAAAGCGCTGACTTATTGCTTCCAGATGGAAACGGCCTCCTTTTTGTTTCAACATTGCTCCACTATTCCAAATTCTGGCGCAGGATTCTTTATTGGCCGGCCCTCATTCTTTTTTTATTTTGGAAAAAACCATTTAAAAAAGACATTCCCGAGGTCATTCACGGCTCAGATTTCATGGAAAAACTCATTGCCTGGTCTGAAAAGAATAATAA
>CAYGAB010000089.1:0-4495 GCA_964347725.1 uncultured Candidatus Peribacteria bacterium
AAGATTACTACTATCCTAACAAGCACATCAATCGTGCGGAATTCTTGAAAATCGCTTTGTTGAATGCGGGTTACGACGTGAGGGCGGTGGACAATGTTTTCTACAAGGACATGAGTGAGGACGATTGGTACTATTCTTATGTGACTTACGCCACGGAAAAAGGATTCATTAAAGGTTACTCAGACGGAACTTTTCGAGCTTCAGATCCGATCAATCGTGCGGAGGCCGTGGTCATGTTGATGCGAATTGCCGGGGAAGAGCTTTGGGATTACGGTGCCAGCGACATTGATTTTTACGACGTGGAGGTGAGCGATTGGTACGCTTATGCGGTTATTTTGGCTTCTCAAAATGGGATTGTGGAAGGTTACAGCGACAACGCTTTTCGTCCTCATGCTGATTTGACTCGAGCCGAGACTGCCGTGATTGCTCGGAGGATGTGGTACGTTTATTACAATTGACTTTTTGAGACGCCTGGAGTACTGTTTCTTTTGACGAAGTCGACGCTGCACGTGAAATCCATCATGACGTTTCTCCGGGTTTTGATCCGGCTGTGTGTCCCACAGAAAAATATTCGTCCGGGTTCACGACAACGTGGTCTTTGTTTATCAGGCCGCAAGGCTATCTGCCAGCTCCTCGCGCGAACCTAGTTTATGGTTTGCAAATGGGCTGGCTTTTTAATTGGGATTTTGTTTATATAATGCCCGCAGTGCCATCATAGCTCAGTGGTAGAGCGCATCCATGGTAAGGATGAGGTCCGGGGTTCAATCCCCCGTGATGGCTCCAGTTTTAAGGTTAGAATTTCAACTCACTCACGGTCTTCATTTTTGTCACGTGGCGGAAGCCATATTTTCCATCAATGCTGCCCATTCCGGATTCTTTGTGTCCCCCAAATGGGGCATTTTTAGTGAAGTAGTTCGCTCCGTTTATGCTCACATTTCCTGTCACAATGGCTTTTGCTACTCGAGACGCTTGCTCCTTGTCATTCGTGTAGATGAAGGCACTTAATCCGTAAGGTGTGTCATTTGCCAATTCAATGGCCTCTTCTTCTGTTTCAAAAGCAATGATGGGAAGTACAGGGCCGAAGACTTCCTCCGTGTAGACTCGCATGTCTTTGGTGACATTTATAAGCACAGTTGGTTCGTAGTAGGCGCCCACGAATCCTTCTGGCCTTTTAGCTCCAATCAATACTTTTGCGCCTTTTGCAATCGCGTCTGCCACTTGCTCCTCCAACAGATCAAGTTGCCTCTTTGCTGCAAGGGGCCCCATGGGCATGTTTTTTAGTGAGCTGACGATTTTGGTGGTCACTTCGTCCAAAAGGCTTTTGTGCACAAAGAGACGCTTTAGGGCACAGCAAACTTGACCGCAGTTTCCAAATCGTTCGGCTGCAACAATGGGGCAAACGGTGTTGACATCAACGCTCTCAAAAATGATGCCGGGTGAAGATCCGCCCATTTCTAGGACGACGGGAATGAACTTTTTTGCGGCTTTTTCGTACAAGATTTTTCCGACCTTCGAACTTCCGGTGAAGTGAATCAGGTCCACGTTTTGGTCTGTAAGTTGTGCTCCAACGGAGCCATCGCCATAAACCATTTGCATCACTCCTTCGGGAAAACCTGCTTCTTCAAATAGTTGGACGATGAGTTGGCTTGTGAGTGGGCATTCCTCTGAACTTTTTGCCACAACTGTATTTCCGGCAAGGAGGGCTTGAGTTATTGCAATGAGAAGCGTTGCCGTTGGGTAATTCCAAGGCGTGATGGCCGCTACGACCCCAAATGGCTCAAAGTAGACGGTCGTTGCTTGAGTGTCGTCTTCGTCTACCAAATCGGGTTTGAGCATCTTTTCGGCGAGTTCAATGTTGTGCCGAATGTAGGGCGCTCGTGCAGCTACTTCTTTGCGACTGTCTTGAATGGGCTTGCCCATTTCGCGGGTTTGCATGAGGGCAATTGCTTCTGTATTTGTCTCGAAGAGTACGGCAAGTTTTTCAAAATACTCGCCACGTTTTGAAACGGACAAGTCACGCCAAGCAGGAAATGCCTCATGCGCTTTTTTAACCGCACATGCGATTTCTTCTTCGGTTGAGGTGTTTATTCTACCGACTTCTTCGTATCCTTTGGCTGGGTTTGTAGAAATTAGTTCTTTGTTCATGGAGCTAGGGTTTATTGGCTATTTTTTAACTGGAAATCTGGATCTTTTTTAGGTGGTTTTAACTCACTTTTCACCAATTATTGCTTTTAACAGATTGATAATGTTGTTTTTTCTTAACTTATTTTTGGCACTTTTTTCTTCAAAAGCCAGAGGCTTCCCAGTCCGATTCCAAGGAGGATCGTGGGTCAAGTGTGTGTGACTTTCATTTTAGATGCTTTCATGTTTCAATGCGAACTTATAATACTGCACTTTCATGGAAATCCGTCTGCAAGCGAGTGGCCCGGTGAATGGTGACGGTTTCATGGAAGCTTTGTTGAGAAGTGTGTCAGATCAGGATATTCTGGCGGCTCGAGTCACGGTTCGAGATAGGGCTGGAGGAAGAGCCTTCAATCTTGGTGCTCCTGGGGAATTTGGCCGGTGCGCTGGCGTTTTGAATGATTTTCAGAATGGAGAGATCGTGATTTCTGTGCCATATGCGCTTGAGTCACGAAAAGATATCATTCAAAAAGCTTTGATGGCGGTCCTGAATGGCTGATGTTTTTCCGCTGTCGAAATGTACAGCAAAAAGCTAGAAAATTTGCTAGCGGTTTTTTATAGTGCCGCAGTCCAGACTTCTCCAGTGATCAAGCAGGTGGAGCGGAGGTTTGCGTTTTCGTGACCAGGGAGTTCGCGCAGTTCATACCAAATGGTCGTGAGGCGGGTTCGGTAGTGGCGGCCGTTTTCGTGAATGATCTTGATCAAGTTGTAGGCTTCGTCTGGGCTTGCTCCTTCGTTGAGCACGCGGATCAATGCCGTGGGTAGTTGGGCAAGCGCATTTCTCGTCTCCAAAAGTAAATCATGATCTGGGTGTTTTGTGATTTGCTCAAAAGGGATTGAATCGTAGCATTGGAGCATGGCTTCCACAGCATTGCCAGCGTAGGTGATTCGGCGGTTCTTTCGGGGGGCTGAGTGGTTTCCATGGGAGTCAGTCTAGCTCAGCTCAGCGCATTCTGCTAGTCTTGGGCAGACTTAACCCCATTTGTATGTCATTGCCAGATCAACTTTATTCTAGTCTGCCGAAGTGGAAGTTTTGGGCCACGATGAATCGTGAATTGGTCAATGCTAAGGGGGAACCTGTGGCGCAACTCAAACGGACGCTCACGCAGATGGCCAATTTGGTGGACATGGAGGGGAATGCCATGGTGAGTTCCAAGCTCCAGTTGGGCGTGAAGGGCGAACTTTCTGGTGCGGATGGAAAGCCAATGGGATCGGTGAAAATGCTGCACGTTCAGGTTAAGCACCTGGTGCCGAACATGCGAGATTTCTGGGGAGTGGAGAGTGATGGGCACCCTTACATCTACATGTTGCCGGTGGAGAAGGCGAAGTTGGCGAATGTCACCATGGACACGGAAATTTCTTTGGCCACGGCAGACGACACGGCGTATCGATTCGTCAAAGGAGACGAAGTGGTGGCCAGTTTGGCTTTTGCCACTGGAGGATTGAACAACAACTTTTACCTCTTTTTTGAAAAGGGCACGAATCAGGCGGATCGACTTTTGTGCACGACATTGGCCGGTTACCAAATTCACAATCTTTTGGTGTAGAAACTCAGAGTTTGGCTTTCACCGATTCTGCAATTTTCATGAGTTCGGCTTCGTCTTTCAGTTCGGAGAAGAGGCCCATCATGACTTCATCATCCCGAGTCCAACGCAGCAAAAGTTTCGTTGGTTCTTTGGTGAGGACTGGTTTTTTTGGTCCGCCACTCAAGGGGGACTGGAGTGACTCATTGAAAAAAGTGGAGTTGCTTTGGTGCAGCCAGAGAGGGGTGTCGTCGTTTTTGTTGGCGTAACTGAGTGAAATCAGTTGAGGGCCTTTGACTCCTTTTGGAAGTGGATTGGCCACGCCAATCAGATTTTGCTTGAAGCCTTTTGGAAGCCAGCTTGGTTCTTGAATTTCAAAGTTGAGGATTGTTTTTGCAAACTCTAGAGTGGGCACGGATTCTTGTCTTGCTTTCAGGCGAAATTCTGCAAAAGGCATTTCTTTGGAGTCTTTTGGTGGGGTCCAAACGAACTCGGAATCGTCTGGGCTTTGGTCAAGGTTCAGAGCGGTGGCCGTCCAGGTCCAAGATCCATTTTCTAAGGTGGCTTCGATTTTCATGGGCCAAGAATTTTCCTCGTTCACCCAGATTTTCAGGGTTTTGTAGATGGCCCAAGGATTTGTAATGCCGTCTTTTTTGGTGAGGGTGATCAGGCCGGCAGCTTCTTCCATCTTCATGGACTTGAGGGCTGGGCGAAGGCTGGCAAACCAAAAGCCAAAGTCGTCACTTGGGCCAGGAAAATCTGGATTGAGGTTTTGTGTGAAGGTGTTGGTG
>CAYGAB010000090.1:0-4461 GCA_964347725.1 uncultured Candidatus Peribacteria bacterium
ATTTTAGACTTGCCAATGACATCGATTGTTCCGCGACCACGGGATGGAATGCTGGGGCTGGTTTTGCGCCTTTGGGAAATCCGGGGACCATGTTTTCTGGAAATTTCAATGGCAATGGGTATGAAATCAACGATTTATTCATCAGTCGCTCAGGGAGTAGTTACGTGGGTTTATTCAGTTGGGTGGACACGTCTGGTAGCATCAGCAATTTAGGGTTGGTGAATGCCAACATCACAGGGGGTTCTTTCACGGGGAGCGTTGTGAGCACTTTAAAGGGGACCATGACCAAAGTTTATGCCACAGGTAGCGTCACAGGAGGAAGCTACGCTGGAGGAATGATCGGTTACGACAATGGGGGGACCACGACCTATTCTTACACCAATGTCACCGTGAGTGGAGGTGCTTACGCCGGAGGTTTTGTTGCTTACAACGAATCTGGGACCATCACCAATTCTTACTCCCTTTCCACGGTTTCCGGCAGTGTCTATGCAGGCGGATTTTCAGGTCTAAATTTAGCGACTTTGTCAAAAACTTATGCCGCGGGGGCGGTTTCCAGTAGCAATCCCGGAGGTTTGGTGGGTTTGGACATTGGAACCGTGAGCAACTCTTATTATGACAGCACCACCACTGGGGGCACTGGCTCCGGCACCGCAAAAACCACGGCTCAGATGAAAACGCAAAGCACTTTTTCCAGTTGGACTTTCACCGTGGCAGGAGACGGAACGATTGGGGACTGGATCATGGCGGGATACCCACACCTTCAAATGGAATACAAAACCACCATCACGACCGCCGTTGAGTTGCAGCTCATGGCCATCAATTTGGCGGGAACTTTCACCATCGCCAACAATTTAGATGCCGTTGCTGTCACCAATTACACTCCAGTTGGAACGCTTGCGGCGCCATTTACGGGTAGTTTGGATGGAGGAGGATTTCTCATTAAAAATTTAGTCATCGATCAATCCAGCCTGCAGTCGGCTGGAATTTTTGGATCCACCAGTGCAGCGGCAACTCTCACCAAAGTGGGATATCTCAGTGGAAGTGTGACGGGGAATCGTTTTGTGGGTGCGCTCGTGGGTTACAATCGTGGAGCCATCACGAAATCTTTTGCCAAGGTGAATGTGACGGCCAGCACTGTCACGCCGTCCAACGCGGAAGCTGGCGGTTTGGTGGGGGTCAATGATTCGATTGCCATCAGTGATTCTTATGCAACGGGTGCGGTGACTTCTACTTACGACAATGGAGGTTTGATTGGCTACAACAGCGGGACGATTGCTCGAACTTATGCTTCTGGAGCCGTGAGTGGAGGAGACAACAATGGAGGTCTGATTGGACGTGCGGAAGTCGCCACCATCAGCAATTCTTTTGCGACGGGAACCGTGGGTCCTGGGTCCAGTACGGGTGGATTGGTGGGAGCCTTGGCGGGTGGAGCGAGCATCAGTGGAGGGGTGTGGAATAGCACGGGGACGCCAAGCAATTGTTATCAAGGAGGCAACACAGGTTGTACCGCGGTGAGCAGCGGCATTTCGTATTTTTATACGGTTTCGAATGCGCCCATGACGGCATGGACTTTCAGTGGAGCCTTGTGGCAAGACGCGACCATTGCTTCTCCAAGCTTGACCATTTTTGGAGATGTGACTCCAGCGGTGGTCACCAATGTGACTTCAGACAAGACCAATGGTTCTTACACCACGGCCGAGGTGATCGACATTGATCTGACTTTTTCAGAAGCAGTCACTTCCACAGGGCTGATCACCGTGACTTTGGAAACAGGAGCGACGGATCGAACTTGTACTTTTACGGTCAGCAGTGCGAGCAGTGGGACTTGCAACTACACCGTGCAAGCTGGAGACACGTCCAGCGATCTCACCGTTGGGTCCATTTCAGGAACGCTTTCTGATGCTTCTTCCAATGTCACCACTGATTTTTCGCCGCGAACCAATCTCGCTGCCAATAAAGCTTTGGTGGTGGACACCACAGCACCGAGTGCTCCGAGTGCTTTTGCCGCATCCGCGAGTGGCTCCAGTGTGCTTTTGTCTTGGACCAATCCTGTGAGTGATTTTGCTTCTGTGACTTTGCGGCGTGGAAGCGCTTCTTATCCAACGGCCGTGAGCAATGGGACTGGTGTTTTGAGTGGCAGTGTTTTGAGCAGTACAACGGACACGTCTTTGGCCGATGGAACTTATTATTACAGTATTTTTGCCTTGGACAGCACGGGCAACGTTTCGAGTGCTGCCAATGTGAGTGTTTTGGTGGACAGCACGGCTCCAACGCTAACTTTGAGTTCCACGACACTGGATTCCGGTGATTTAACTGAATTGAGCTCCATTGCTTTTTTGGCGACTTTTAGCGAAGTGGTGACGGGCTTCACCGTTGGAGACATTTCCGTGACGAATGGAGTGGCAGATTCTTTTGTTGCAGTGTCTGGCACTCAGTATTCTTTCAATGTGGGTCCTTCCACAGCGGGCGATGTGTTGGTCAATGTGAATGCGGCCGTGGCAGAGGATGCTTCTGGCAATGACAATACGGCTGCCGCCGGCTACAATTTTACCTATACAGCCCCAGCTGTTGGAGCAGGGGGCAGTGGAAGAAGCAGTCGTGGCCCTGTTTCTTCTTCCAGTTCATCTTCGTCGGCTTTGAACGAGGATAGCGCAGAGTTTAGCGCAGACCTGCCTTTTGAAGACATCGAAGGTCATTTTGCTGAAGATTCCATTGTTCAGCTTTTTGAGGCAAACATTGTGCAAGGAGTGACCAAGGGCGCTTTTGATCCGGATGGGTTTGTGACCCGAGCCCAGGCACTGAAGATTATTTTGTTGGCCACGGATCATTCCTTGGCCGGTGATTCGACGACTTTGAGTGCTTACAGCGACATTGATTCTGACGCTTGGTACGCAACTTATGTGGCCACGGGCACAGAAAATGAAATTGTGAATGGATATTCAGATGGCACTTTTAGGCCAGATGCTCCCATCACTCGGGCTGAATCGCTAAAAATCTTGCTCACGGCTTTGGGTGGCAGTTTGAGCCATCCAAAATCGGCGCCTTTTTCTGATGTTGGGGTTACCGATTGGTTCAAAGAATTTGTGGATTACGCTTATCTCTTGGGCTTGGTGAAGGGCAGAGATGAAAACAATTTCGCTCCCAACGAATTCATGACGCGCGGAGAGGCCGCAGTGCTTGTTGTTCGGTCTTTTGCTCTAACGGATGGCCACTGATGGGTGATCACGCTAACAATTCTTTGAAGCGTTCCTTCAGTTTTTTGAGTTTTGGATCGATCACCACTTGGCAGTAGAGTTGATCTTGATTTCGTTGGTAGTAGTTTTGATGGTAGTCCTCCGCTGGGTAAAAAACAGTCAGGGGTGCAAGGTCCGTGACGATCTTGGTTTTCCCATCGGATTCGATTTCTTTGATGAAATCTTTCGCGATTTTGGCTTGAGTTTCTGAAGTCGTGAAGACGACGGAACGGTATTGAGTCCCCGTGTCGGCGCCTTGTTTGTTGACGCTGCTTGGGTCGTGGGTGGCAAAAAAGACGGTGAGCAAGTCTTCGTAAGAAATGAGCGCAGGATCGAATTCCACCTGGATGACTTCAGCGTGGCCGGTTCTTCCAGTGACGATCGAATCGTAATTTGGATTCGATGTGTGTCCGCCGGAATAGCCAGGAACCACCGAAGTCACTCCTTTTAAATGTTGGTAGATGGCTTCCGTGCACCAGAAGCATCCTCCGCCGAAAACGGCACTTTCTGTGCTGGGGTTTGAATGGGTCATGGGTTCATTGTATTGGAAAGCTCTGCAAATTTAGTGGTCATTGTGGGATTGCCTCGCGTTAATTTTTTTATGGTCAAATCTTCTGTTTTGTTGTTCGCAAGACGGAGATTGTTTTCTGACGACAATAGAGCATCTTTCGTTTTTTGGAGATGATCAATGGTTTTGTCTATTTCATCAATGGCAGTTTTAAATTTACGGCTAGCGATGTCGTAATTTTTTGCGAATCCTTCTTTGAATTTATTTATATTGTCCTCAAAGTTCGTGATGTCGATATTCTGATTTCTCACCAAAGCTAGCTCGGCTTTGTACTTGAGTGAGTTCATTGAGGCATTGCGCAAGAGCGTGATGATCGGGATGAAGAATTGGGGGCGGATCACATACATTTTTGGGTATTTATGAGAAACATCCACAATGCCACTGTTGTAGAGTTCATTTTCAGATTCCAAAAGTGAAACAAGAACAGCGTATTCACATTTCTTTTCGGTGCGATCTTTATCAAGTTCGCGTAAAAAGTCTTCGTTTCTTTTTTTGGCATAGGTCTCATCGCTTTCATTTTTCATTTCAAACATCATGGAAATGATTTCGTTTCCTGCTTCATCCATCTCGCGATAAATGTAGTCACCTTTGCTGCCAGTTCTGGAATCATTGTCTTTTTCAAAGTAGGCGTTTTGAAAAGCGGTTGCGCGTAGTTTGTTG
>CAYGAB010000091.1:0-4346 GCA_964347725.1 uncultured Candidatus Peribacteria bacterium
CTACCAAAAATGGCCTTAGAAACTTTAATTCGAGATCAAAAAAGTCTGCCCGGGCGGACTTTTACGCTCTCCGCAGAAGTACAAAAAGAGCTGGATCTGCTCCACCAACAAGGGCAAAACGTGAATGCAATTCTTCTCAAGCTGCTGCAGGAAAGAAAGCAAAAAATCCAAGAAGGAAAAGACGAGCTGGCCGAAAACACCCAGCCCACCACCTCCAGGTACATCCCCGTAAAAGTGCGCAGAATCCTCAAAGAAGAGTTCGGCAAAAAATGCTCAATTCCCACTTGCCAAAAACCCTCGGAAGAAATCCACCACACCCAAAGATTCAGTCTGGGGAAATCACACAATCCGCACTACCTCGCTCCACTGTGCAAAGGACACCACCAACTCGCTCACCTAGCCGACCTCAACTACCAGATGGCGAGAGGGCCGTCGTGAACTCTTTGATTTTGCTCTCAAGCTGACTTTGGAGCAAACTTTTGTAGTTTTCTGGCAAGTCATCCTGCGAAGCTTCTTCTAGGGGAAGGTACAGCATCGGGTCAACACGCACGCCGTCCTGATAGACTTCAAAATGCAGGTGCGGCCCCGTTGTCCTCAAACCAGAGCCAGCTGTGTTTGGAGTGGCTCCCGTGGCGCCAATCACTTGGCCACGAGTCACGTAATCTCCAGTTTGCACCGCTACTTCAGAAACGTGTCCGTACAGAGTGGAAATGCCCTTGCGGTGAGAAATCTTGATGTAAGCGTATCGAGTGGAATTCGGGTCGAAGGAAACTTCAGAAACCACGCCGTCGGCGGGGGTATAAATGGCAGAACCCTGATTGGCACGAATGTCCAAAGCGTAGTGGTCCACGCCAAATCGTTCTTTGTAAGCCCCGTCATGAAAGAAAGCCGTGAGGCCTTTGCCAGGAGCAACGGGCCAGTCCAAGTCCAGAAAATTGGCGGCTTCATTGGGGTCCGCCTGACTGATCATTTCAGATTGGATTTGGTTGATGAGCGTGGCTTCGTCTTCGGTCAAGCTGCCTCGTTTTCCGTTGATGGCGTTTTCCATGGCCTCAACATTTCGAGCGTAAATCTCAATTTCTTTGAGCAATTCAGACTCGCGTTGGTCTTTGGACAAAAGCATGGCCTCAAACATGGCTTCTTCTGCCTGATTTTCTTCGAGCATTTTTTGCTGAGCATCCAATTCGGCTGCGAGTTGGCTTTTTTGTTGACCCAAACTCTTTTCCAGGTGTTCGAGTTCTTTGCGTTTTTTCCTCAATTCCAGCCAGCGATTGCCGAGTTCGTCGCTCATGGCCACCATTTTCTGAATCTGATTTTGGCTTTCCGATTCAAGCAAATCCAGATAAGTGACTTTTTGTAGGGTTTGGGAGACGCTTTCTGGGCTAGCCAGCACTTTGACGGGGTTCACCTTGCCGCTGTCTTCGTAATAGGTTCCTCGTTTTAGGTAAAGTAGAGTGACGAGTTGTTCGACAACATTTTTCTGCTCTTCAACCTTAGTCTGCATTTTACTGACGTCAGATTCCAGTTGAGCGATTTCCATGCGTTTGCGTTCTTTTTGAGATTGAACATCGATGTTGTCGCGCCCATTGTTTTTAAGCTGGATCTCCAAAGTGGCGACTTCCGTTTTTAGGCTTTTGATCACCTCCTGTATCTCTAGAAGCCCATCTTGGGCTTGGTCGAGATTTTTCAGGAAAACCGTGTGGCGATACTCGGACTGGGCCAGTTTTTTTTGAAGTTGCAGAAGAAGAGAGTTCTGTTGGACCGCTTCAATGATGACTTCTTGCCGGGTGTTGTTTGTTTCGGCATGCACGGCCAAAGAAAGGCTTAGGCTGCTGAGAATTAGTGTGGCTAGAAATCGTTTCACTTCATTGGATTTAAATCCAATTATTATAGCACAAAACAGATAAGAATTCAATCAAACGAAGGTTGGCGGCGGGAAAGGCGAACTCCCCAAGTTCATGGATAGCAACCCAGCGTCCTTCCACGGCCGATTTGAGGTGGGGAATCTCACCCTTGAATTCGGCACTAAAACAGTGGAGTTGAACCTGAAATCGAGTGTAAGCGTGGGGGATGGTGAGCAGATGCTCCAGGGCGTCAACTTGGACGTCCAGTTCTTCTTGAAGCTCACGTCTCAGGGCTTCCTCGGGGCTTTCTCCATGCTCCACTTTTCCTCCTGGAAACTCCCAAAGCCCTGCCATCAAGCCTGTGGGCGGACGTTTTTGAATGAAAACCTCTGATCCGCGCCGCAAAACAGCGATGCTCACTTGGATTTTTTCTTTTTCTTGACGCTTTCCAAGGTTCGGAATCTGCTCCGTGAGGCCAGGGCATTTCTTTTGGAGGGGGCAGGATCCGCACTGAGGTTTTTTTGGACTGCAGATCAAGGCCCCCAGTTCCATCAAGGCTTGATTGTAATCTCGGGCTTTTCCGGGTGGCAGGAGCTTTTGTGCCAAGGTCCAAAATCGCTGAGAATTGATCTTGGTGCTTTCGGAGTCTCCCGTGAGTCGGCTGAGCACGCGAATCACGTTTCCGTCCACCACCGCACGATCTTGTTGAAAAGCAATGCTGGAAATGGCCGCCGCCGTGTAGGGGCCAATGCCGGGCAAGGTGAGGAGAGTGTCGTGATCTCCAGGCAAATCACCGCCATGCTGTTCCATGAGGATGATCGCCGCTTTTTTGAGGTTCAAAGCTCGGCTGTAGTAGCCCAAGCCTTCCCACAATTTGAGCACTTGATCTTCAGGTGCAGAAGCCAAGGCCTCCAGGTTTGGCAAAGTCACCATCCATCGTTCAAAATACGGCAGCATGGTTGTGACTTGGGTCTGCTGCAACATCACTTCTGAAATCCAAACAGAATAGGGGTCGTAATCTTTGCGCCAAGGGAGGGGCCTTTGTTCTTTTTCAAACCATTGGAGGAGTTCTTGCATGTCCAAAGAGTAGCGTGCTTTTTAAGGATCGCCAGTAAAATGCCCTTGAAAGTCCTTGCTTCTCATGTATAATCCTCCTGCTTTAGGCTTTAATTTTCACTATGGCAACCAAAAAGGCTGGTGGATCCAGTAAAAACGGACGCGATTCGGTATCAAAACGACGAGGTGTTAAGCGCTTCGGTGGCCAAGCTGTTGGAGCTGGAGAAATTCTGATTCGTCAAAAAGGGACCAAATGGTTTGCTGGTGACAATGTTGGAATGGGCCGAGATTTTACCCTGTTTGCACTAGCGGCTGGGCAGGTTCAGTTCACTGAAAAACGTCAAAAACGTTTTGATGGAACTTCCGCTCGACGTACTTTTGTTAGTGTGGTTTCTGCTTAATAGTCGTGCTATTCTCTGGATGGTCTATTTTTTAAAACCACGCCAACATGAATCAGCAAGAATGTCTTTGCATTAAACCAGTTTCAGCGGCTTTGACGGTGGGCACCCTATGGGCTCTCACTTTTTTTGTTTGGACTTTGGTTTCCATGCAAAATGGGTTCGGGTCAGAGGCTTTGAGCATGTTCATTTCTTTCTACCCTGGTTCAGGACTTTCCATAGGTGGAGCTTTGATAGGCATGATTTGGGCCTTTGTGGATGTTTCACTGGCAGTTTGGGGCGTGCTTAGCCTTTATTTGTGGGTAAAAAGTAAACTTAACAAGTAGTCGCCATGTCTTTGGAATCTTTTTTTGGACTGGATGATGCCGATACCGCAGGCAGCGCAGAGGCGGCGGAGAAGTTTCGTGAACAAATGCAAAAAAATGCCTCGGCCGTCACAGCCATGCAGGGGCATCAACAGCAACAGCAAAAACAGGAGGACAAATTGGCTCGCCTTTTGATTAAATTATTGCAAGATCCCGCCTATGCCGACTTGGTTTTTCTGATCATCAAACTTTTGGAAGAAAATGTGCCAGGAGCTTTCATTGTAGCGGTTTTGGCTTTGGTGAATGCCGAAATGGAGCGTGAACTCATGGATCACTTGCCTGTGCCTCAAGAAAAAGAATTGGACGTTTTCAACAGCGAATCTCTGCCTGAAAATTTAAGGAAAGAATTGAACACCTGGGGAGATTTGATCATTCGTGCAGGACTCATGCGTCCCACCAAAACTTTAGAATCCGTGCTGACGCCAGACCAAAAGTTGAAATCTTTGGTTTTGGACCTAGTGCTTTATTCTTTGGAAGAATTTTTTGTTCGTCATGGGATGCAGTTTTCAGAAGATCGTTTGCGCGAGTTTGCCTTGCTCAGTTTGCAGGCGGTTTTGATCAAGCTGAGGGATCGCTCTCGTGAAATCAGTGACATGGAGTTGGTAGAGACGCCACTTTAACGCCATTTTATGTTTTCTCAAGTAGGTGTCATGGGACTCGGAACCATGGGTCGAGCCTTGGCT
>CAYGAB010000092.1:0-4298 GCA_964347725.1 uncultured Candidatus Peribacteria bacterium
TGTCGTAATCGGTGGAAGCATCAGAAAGAGCTGGATCCATACAAACGTAGGTCACTGCTTCCCATTTGTCGTCCAGTCCGTCACTGTCCGTGTCACTGGAACATGGACTCGTGCCGTAGGCTTTTTCTTGAGTGGCCGTGAGTCCGTCACTGTCCGCATCCAAACTCGCATCAGAAACCGTGGCAGACACACAAGTGTAAGTCACTTCCCAATTGTCCGTGAGTCCGTCACCATCCGTGTCATTGGAACATGGATCAGTGCCGTATCCGTATTCTTGTAAATTTGTGAGGGTGTCACTGTCAGGATCAGCAGATCCATCGGCCGTTCCAGACAAAACACAACTGTAACCAGACTCCCAAACGTCGTCTAGGCCATCCAAGTCAAGGTCAACCACGCTTGGCTTGGAAGTCGCGTCCGTTGGATCCGTGGAGTAGTAGTACTCAATCTTGTTGCTGGCTGAGTCACTGTCGTTGTCGCTGGAAGCGTCGCTCACCGTTGGGTCCAAGCCCGTGGCAGAACCGCTCGTTGGGGTGAGGTACAAATACTCCCAAGCGTCTGGAAGCGTGTCCGAGTCCGTGTCACTGGAACATGGATTCATCTCATAACCGTAAGCACCCAAAACAGCGTATTCGGTCGCATTGTCGAGTCCGTCCACATCCAGATCATTGGTCTTGTCAGAAAAGTTCACATCAATACAAGCGGTGCCGTAAGCCGTGCCCACTCCACTCAAACCAAACTGATACTTCAATTCATAACCGTCCAGCACGGTGTCGCCATCCGTGTCATTCGTGCAAGGGCTGCTGCCGTAACTCACTTCTTCGTAGTTAGTGAAGTCATCGGCGTCAAAATCAAGTGCTCCATCGTCCGTCGACGCATTCAAACACACGTAGGAAACTTCTTGATCGTCGGTCATCGAATCGTTGTCCGTGTCCTTCAATAGAGGATCTGTGTTGTAAGTGATCACTTCTTCGTAATCGGTCAAAGTGTCACCGTCCGTGTCGTCCAAAAGAGGGTCCGTCAAAGTGTCTTCCGTTTCTTCTTTGTCGTTGAGACCATCGCCGTCCGTGTCGTCCAAACACCCATCCACGTCGACATCGTAACCCGTGGAAGCTTCCGTTCGGCAGGCATCGTCGCCATTCAAAATTCCATCACCGTCGTCGTCGGCCGCAGGGTCAACGTCAGAAACCGCCGGATCCGTGTTGGTCTTGTAGACTTCATCGGCATCGCTCACGCCATCGCCATCAAAATCCGCAGCCCCCAATTCCGTGCCCAAAGGCGCAGTGTAAGCAGGGTCATCATAAGTTCCCCAAGCCGCCTCTTCTTCGGCCGTCAAACCATCGCCATCGGCATCCACCGTGGTGAGCACGCGTTCGTAAGCTCCAATGTCCGCACCTGAACCGGAAGGCCGTGCCGTGCCGATCATGTCCGTGCTGGAATAACCAATCTTAGCCGAATTCATACCGTAAGAGTTCAAACGGAGTCTGTAGTCGCCAGCTCCCGCGTCTTCAAACGGAGAGGTGGAGTCGTATTTATTGGCCGCCACATCACAACTCACCCCATCACAACTTACGGCCACTTCCTTCAGATCATCCCACGTGTAAGTGGCGAAAAACATCTCCAGTAGAATGTCGGCTGGGTTGTTGACCTGAAACAAGTTGTTGTAGAGAAAGGGATTTGTAAGGGAAAAAGACACTCGAGAAGCACCTCCAGATCCATTCGCAAAGACATTGTTCACCAAGTAAACGTCCGCCCCCCCGCCCAGATCTGTTGCAATGTGGATGTCCTCACCATTGTCATCAAAAGTATTGGAATCAAAAACGTAAATTTGATGGGGAGATGTAAGGACAGTGAACGTGTCCATGCTAACCCCCAAAGGCGTGCCAGAAATCAAGTTGTTGGTGAATCCTTCATCCGCCACCAATTCAGCACTACGGAGTTGAATCGCCGCAACCACAGATCCAAAAATAGAATTGTAAGCAATGACATTCACCTTAGAAGAATCGAGAACCACAGGCTCATCAATGGATTGGAACACATTCCCAATCATGGAAAAGTCAGCCGAAGTCCCGCGAATCAACTCCAAACCTTTTGGACCACTCGCCACGGTGTTTCCAGAGAAAGCTTTCAAAGCGGCGTCGGTCGCCTTGACCGCCACAAGGCTGGTCTGAAAGTCATTCCCGCTGATCTGAGCCTCACCGGATTTGCTCACCATAACCCCCGTGGCAGACGTGAAGGTGTTGTTGCTCAGATTAAGCTTCCCAACTCCATCAAAAGAGACGCCATTCGTGTTTGCATCAAAAAATGAATCGGTGACCCTCACGTCCAAATTTACTGCGGTTCCTCCCAAGTGGACTAACCCAAGTGAATTTTTTGAAAAATGAACCGTCTCAATAGTGATCTGCAAATTTCCAGGAGCAGTATCCACCTGCATTCCAATCACCGGCGAAAGCAATTCGACGTTTTTTAAATTAAAACCATAAAGAGATGTCTTCGCAGAAGACCCAACCCTCACATCCGCAGAAATTGAATTAAACACTTGATCGGCAACACTCACGCTGGCTCCATGTGAAAACAGTCCAATCGAATGGAATTGATTTCCAAAGTCATTGTCACTGACGAAAACGCGACTAGACTCTGCAAATTCCAAGGCAGGTTGAGAAGACGCTACGCCAGTCGTCAGATTCCGATTGTAAGAAATCGCATCAACTGAACCTTGAGCTCTGAAGTCAGCAAAACGCCCTACATTCTCGTAAGTGTTGTTGTCTATCGTGGAAAAAGAAGAAAATGAACCACTTCCATAGAGATCAGCCGTGCCAAGCACCACTGATTTCTTGATGGCAGAAGCCTCGTTTTTGAAAACATTGTAAGTGATTTTTGCATTCAGCTTTGAAGTAGAAGAACTCCCAGAAGACACAGTGTCCTCAGGCTTCACTGCTGCTCCATACGCTAGGTACTCGTAAGCCCCATTTTCATCTTCCACCGCAATTCCTTGGCTGAAATTGGTGAAGGCATTGTTGGAAATGAGTCCGACAGAATTTCCAGCTCCCATCTCAACCCCCACTTTAACGTTTGAAAAATTCGATTGTGAAAGGGTTCCAATGTAAGCACCTGCCGTAGAGCGAACTCCATTCACAGCATTGCTCACACTGATGTTTGAAACTGTGCCAATGCTTCCATCGTTCCAAATTGGATAAGTCACGTTTTCAAATTTGTCGTCATAAATGCCCGTCACCGTGCCCCCTGGCTTGATTTGATACGCTTTGCTCAAGCCTTTGAAATCATTTCCATTGAACTGAGTTCCACCAGAAGTTTCTACCGCAACCAAAGCGGACTTTGGAGTCGTGGTCGCCAAGGAGAAGGTGTTTTTAGAGAACACATCCATGCTGGCATTCACAATGGCGCAAGACGTCACCGTGGCAGATAAATTACAGTTGGCAGGAATCCCAGAAAATTGATTGGACTCTACTTTTTCAAAACCTCCCGTCAAAAATCCATTCTTTGGCCCGTTCACAATGTTGTTGGAGAAAACTTTCGTCCGAGGCAATTGCAATCCAAAAGAAGCAACCGAAGTCCCAGAGGAAATGTTGAAAGTGTTGGAAGAAACTTCCTCCATTTCTAAGGAACTGCTACTAGCATCCAAAGAAGATTCATTGAACACATTGCTCTTGAAGCTATTCGCACTACCTTTTAAATCTGTGTAATTGAAAGTATTGGAAGAAACGGAGAGGGTCGCGCCAGCATCAGCCGTTCTGCCAACTTTCAAACTGAGTCGACTCCCAAGTTTTCCATCAAAAACATTGTTCTTAATGTAACTCGATTCGTTGGTGGAAGAGGCATCGACATCTTTTTTGAAAGTATTGTTGTTGAGGTGCAAATGCTGAGCCCCATTGTTCTTAAATTTTGATTCAAAAGTGAATCCATTGATCTCCAAAGTTGTGATAGAACTTTCTTCAATCACAAATTCACTAAAATATTCACCAATCTTATTCTGATGCGAACTGGCACATCCAGGCCCCGTCCAAGGAAGAACCACAACAACAATGTCTTTGGGAGTCTTTGGGGACAACCAATCAGATCGAGCAGCGCCGCCGCTGCCCCAACTGGTAGCATCTCCATCACAGTATTTAATGTTCACAATGCTGTCTCCATTGTAAGAGGCCGCATCCACCGCTGAACTCATGTCCGTAAAAGGTTTGGACGCTGTGCCATAACTAGGAGGAGCCCAAGAAGCGTCGTAGTCGTAAGCATTGGCATTATTCCCATCAAAGAGCACCCAGTGATGAGCCGTTGGATCCACA
>CAYGAB010000093.1:0-4202 GCA_964347725.1 uncultured Candidatus Peribacteria bacterium
AAAAACAAAAAAACACCTCCAAACAAGAAAACTGAAAAGAATTTTTTTGAAAACGGCATGGGAAAAATTTTAATAACAAAACCACTCTATCGCATAAAAACAGAGGTCACCAGAGAAATGGGGTCTCTTGCCAGGTCTAAGATCGAACAACAGGCACTTCAAAACCTTTCTCCTTAGCCTTTTTAAGTAAAGCACCGCGTTTGCTCTCATCCTGTACCTCAAAAATAAGGGAGTTTACATCCAAAACCATTGCACGACGGAGCACACGACGCTTCGAGGCCAAAAGCTCAAATGCTTGGGCCACAAGAGGATGATTTTCTGGATAAAAAGAAAATACTTTGGCGACAGCATCAGTGATGTGCCTCGCATACTTCTGAGCATCATAACCTATCGCTTCTAAACGACGAGGTGAAAACCATCTGCTAACAATCCATCTAGTGTCTTCAGGGTCCTCTTTCAAAACTGCATCCCCTTGCATTTCCCTCAAAATAGCTTCTGCTCCAGGGGCAGCTTCTAGTGATTCGTCGTCACTCAAACAATCTAGATAAAAGAGTTGCCATTCCACTTTCTCTAGGCCTGCGGGCGCATCCTTTATGCCACCCAAAATCGCCTCACGGAGCTCACCATCCAAATTCTTATAAAGAGTGCGGATTGTGAAGAAAATATCTCTTATTGTGGTATCTTTAAAATCAAATTTAGGTAAATGCTGTAGCACCCATTCCGCATAACGAGAAGAGCGAGAGAGTTGTCCCAAGGCCTTAATGTACGAGATTCTATGTGTTGTTGAAAGATCAGAATAAGCATTTAAGATGACAAAAATCTTCTCACGAGCTTCCTGAGCATTCCCCTCACCACACTCAGCAAGCGCACAATCCAAAACTTTATCACCAGGAATAGCATGCTGTTTAAAGCACGCTAAAGCCGTGTGATAGTAAGAATCTGAATCATTCGCAAGCTTCCAGATCAGGCCAATAGCATAACTCACAGGATCATCGGTCAAAACATCCCTACGATCGATCGCTCCACCCTGAACACGACTAGAAACCTCTCGCATACCCGACAGACTCCCAGAGAGTGCATCGGAAAGTACAATACTATCCACTTCACCAGGTGCAGAGAGTTTAAGTTTATGATCGGATGCTTTTTCTTTTGGCGGTGGACCCCAAGAGGAAGCGCTTGGAACCCTTTGCTTAACCCCCATCGAGTCATATAAAAAATACGGATTAATAGGCGCGCCAAACTCTCCACTCTGATAATGAAGATAAGATTGTCGGAAATCTGCCAAGCGAGCTTCCAGTCTACCCTCAAGCACATCGCTCACTTGCCCATGAACGCTAGCCCTTTCTCGATCCAAAACCCTGGCAGCTGCCTCGACTCCCGTCAAGATTTCAGAGAGGTTATCTCCATAAGCCGCCTCCAAAACATCTTTTCCAAAGGCAGCCACATGACTCAATAGAGCGCTCCTTTGCAACGAATGCCCCCGTGAAAGCAAATCAGCCAACTGAACAGGAGCTTGCTGATTCAAATCCTCCTCCGATGCCGGAGTACGTCCATGAGCCTGACTGATTGTTCTCAAAATGCCACGCACAACATTTTCCAGTGCAGCTCTATCCTCCGGAACTGAACTCAAAGCACAATGAAAAGGGTCTCCTTGAGGGAGCTGAGCCAAATTTTTTGGAGCTTTTTTCCTGCTATCTATTGAGCGACTACGAGACATGGATTTTTCAAATTTAATTAACGATTAGATTAGTATAAAATAAATTGACACATAAATCAAGACCCTGTGGCATTCCAGCCTGTCTGGTGCGATCCTGTAAATTTCAATTTGTCTTTGATTTTTGGGCGACCCATGTCAATACATCGGGACCACACAAATAGAGACCAGAAAGACGCTTATCGGGATATTCATCACCAATGTACAAGGCAAGGGGTAGCTTTTCGTCCACTGCTGCATGTCCGCTTCCATAGATAAATAGTCGTGCATGCCACTCTAATTTGACCGCTTCCGCATCGTTGATCTTCAATAAAATCTTGTTCTCTCGATCAACTTTATACCATCCTGTTTTTGTCGGCACCTCCTTCCAACTCAGCCAACACCAGTCGTACCTCGACTGTTTGATGAATTCCTCGTCCATCACAGCATCAAGAACATTGGCCACTTCATGCTCACTATCCAGAGAATCCTGAAGTTTGTCGAAAGTAACCTTCTTTTTGGATGAGCTTATTTTCATCATTTGCTTGGGTCATAGTAATGGCTGGCCACTCGGGTCTAGTACCCTTAGAACTTAAAGTCCAAAACCTATTCCAGAAAAATCTGAGTATTATCACAAGAAAGGCAGCGACGTACTTTAGTTTTCTTCCCAATAGAAAAATTATCTTTGAACCAACTAGATTGATCTTTTGTGTACAAAACATTGCGAAACTTTCCCCATTCAAAGACTTCCTTCTTACAAATTGGGCATGGTTCTTCTTGTTTAGAATGCATGGGAAAGTTATGAGTTCGTAATGGCTGACTAAGTGGGGCTAGTACCCTTTTAACGTAGATAGAATACGCTTGCTCGTGAATAGTTTAAAGTTTAAAATGAACACATTACTGGCTTCGGCCTCCGAGGCTCTCTCCCTATGGAGAGGGCCGATTTATTTTAAACAAATCTTGAAGCGCCAACCGAACGTCAACAAAAGTACACTCCGAAACCATACCCACCTTCCGAAGTACACGCTTAGTGCTGAAGAGACGCAGCTGTGCCAAATTAGCAAATGACGAGCCTAAAGGATGCTTAACTTCAAGAACAGTAGGATCAACCCTGGCTTGAGAGGTGAGTGGAATGCCCCAGAACATAAAACCGTTGAATCGTTTCACAACCAGAACAGGACGTTCAAAATCATTATTTTTTCCATCAATTTCCACTCCAACATTAACGCCAACGGAACACCACCATACTTCTCGTTCATGAATGTAAAGATTTTCTGAATGAACTCGAGCTTCCACATACTTTTTCTTTTCATTCCACAGGTCAAATCGTTTTTTATAAACAGTACTCACACATGAAAATAAGGGTCTTTAGATAATAATCGAGAAAACCTGCCTTGTCCTGACAAAAACCTGAATTCTTTTTATGACTTCCTATCGAGAAAATGCATTTTAAAAAATACGGCAAGGCCCTTTAGTAGACAAGGCTTGCTTTCAGGGTCATGCTAAAAGTTGCCCTACTGCAGGGTCGCCAATTTTTAACCCTTTTTTTATGACTTTCATCTCAGACACAAAGTCTCCAATCGATTCCCACGAAAGGAGCGCAGGTAAAACGGTATTGGCCCTGGCTGTAGCAGCCACCATCGCGACGGGCCTCGGTCTCCTTTTTGGAACACGCAAAGGAGAAGAAGTTCAAGAAGACATCAAGGACAAGGCCACCGAAGTCGCCAGCAAATTCAATAAGACTCGTGAACAAGTTCAAGGTAAGATCAAAAAATCCTTCAATGAAGTGTCGGAGGATCTAGAAAATGCCTACGTGGAAGTACACAGCACCATTCTGACCGAATTGGACGCACGCAAAGAAAAAGCTCCCCTGGAAAAATCGGAGTTCGACAAACTGATAGACGGCGCCGTCAAAGAATTCTCAAAAGGTCGCGAATGGACCACAGAAAAATTGAAAAAACTTAGCCAAACCTTAAAAGAGGATTGGGCAGAGTTTAAAGTTTAGAACTTAGAATTTACAATCAACTAATCCCATTTTTATGAGCATCCTCGATATTGTCCTCATTGTAGTGATCCTAGCTTGGCTCGGAGGCTTCTCCCTCCACATAGCCGGCTCACTGATCCACCTCCTGTTGGTATTGGCCCTGATCATTTTGATTGCGCGTCTGCTCCGTAAAAAATAACTTCTCTTTATGGCAGAGCTCAAAACCCAAAAAACCAAGGCCAGCGTAACCGCCTTTTTGGCTGCAGTGGAAGATGAAGCAAAACGAAAAGACAGCCAGGAATTGGTGAAGATTTTTGAAGAACTAAGCAAAGAAAAAGCAGCCATGTGGGGCACAAGCATCATCGGCTTTGGCCAGTACCACTACAAATCCGAGCGGAGCAAACAAGAAGGTGACTGGCCTCTCACCGGATTTTCTCCACGAAAACAAAACATCACCCTCTACATCATGTCCGGGTTTGAGGACCAAAAAAAACTCCTCGAAAAAATCGGCAAACACAAAGTGAG
>CAYGAB010000094.1:0-4112 GCA_964347725.1 uncultured Candidatus Peribacteria bacterium
GTTCAATTTCCTTCGCGATGGTCACTCCATCGTTGGTGATGACAGGACCTCCAAACTTCTTTTCCAAGAGAACGTTGCGACCCTTCGGGCCCATGGTAACGGCCACAGCCGCCGCCAATTGCTTCACCCCCTTGAGAAGTTTTTGTCGGGACTCGTCCCCCATGGTGATTTGTTTTGCCATAAAAGTGTGTTGTTAAAATTAAAAGATTTATTGAGCAATAAAATTACTCAATAACAGCGAGAATGTCGTCTTCCTCCAAAAGCAAATAGTCTTTGCCTTCGTGCTCGATCTCCGTCGGGCCGTACTTTTTGAAAACGATGCTTTGCCCAACTTTGACCTGAGCCTCCTTGCCTTCTTTACCAAGTCCAACAGAAATAACTTTGCCTTCTTGAGGCTTTTCTTTGTTGGATTCCGTCAGGACAAATCCAGACGTGGTTTGAGCCGGTTTTTCGGTGCGCTCCACCACCACCCATCCCGCAAGAGGACGCAATTGAGTCATAAAAATTAGGTTAGGATTTAGAATTAACACCAAATGTTTAGCACTGCTAATTCTAGAGTGCTAAGCCGAAGAGTCAAGGTGAGTTTCGAAAAACCTCGAGCCGAAGCCCGAGGTTTTGAACAGTGTCGATTGGCAAAATAAACTACTCCGCAAAACTTTCCATGCGCACTTCGCGGACCACATCAACCCGAATCCTCCCTGGATACTGAAGGTCTTTTTCGATTTTCCGTGCGATTTCATGAGCGAGTTTGATGGCGCCCAAGTCGTCGACTTCATCCGGAGAAGCAAACACTCGCAACTCTCGTCCAGCCTGAACGGCAAAAGCTTTGCCCACTCCTGGAAAGTCCGTGGCGATCCGCTCAATGTCGGCCAAACGCTTGATGTAAGCGTCCATGTTTTCTCGATTGGCCCCAGGACGAGAAACTGAAATCAAATTGGCAACCTGAACAATTTTCGCTTCCAAAGATTCGGCTTCTGTGTCGCCCTCATTGGCTTCCACACAATGAACCACGTCTTCGGGCATTCCAAATTTTCTCAAAATATCGCGCCCAATGATGGCGTGACGGCCTTGAACTTCGTGATCCACGGCTTTTCCAATGTCGTGCAGAAGTCCAGCTTTCTTACAAAGTTCAATGTTCGCTCCCAACATACCCGCCAATTCAGCCGCCAAAAAAGCCACTTCCATGGAGTGCTTGAGCACATTTTGTCCGTAAGCAATTCTAAATTTAAGACGTCCTAAAATTTTGAGCAGATTGGTCGGCAAGCCCACAACTCCAACCTCAAAAGCGGCTTTTTCGCCGAGGTCTTTGATGAGAACATTAACCTCCTCCTTCACCTTGGCGTACATTTCTTCAATGCGAGCTGGATGAATGCGTCCATCTTCCACCAACCGCTCCAGCATGATTTTGGCGGTGTAACGACGAATTGGATCAAAAGCACTCAAAATGATGGATCCGGGTGTGTCGTCCACAATCACATCCACTCCTGTCACAGTCTCAAAGGCATTGATGTTTCGGCCCTCCCTTCCAATGATGCGGCCTTTCATGTCTTCGGCAGGCAGTTGAACGGCCGTCGTGGTCGATTCCACCGTGGTTTCAGAAGCGTAACGTTGAATGGCATCGGCCAACATCTGTTTAGCCTTGTCATCCACTTCTGCTTTTACATCGGCTTCCAATTTTTTGGCGTAGGCCACCAAGTCGTCCTTGGATTCTGCCTCCACTTTTTTCAAAAGCTGCTCACGAGCTTTTTCAGGAGTCAGATCCGCCACTTCCTGGAGCTTGCGTTCCTGCTCGCGAACCAACTCTTGAGCTTTTTCACGATCTTGTTTGACAGCCTCAACCTTTTCTTCCATCTGAGACTTCAACTTTTCCATGTGATCCACTCGATCATCCAAAGATTTTTCCTTTTGAAGCAAACGAGCTTCGTTTTCCTCCAAACGTCGCCGTTTTGCACGGTCTTCTTTCTGAGCTTCTTCTTGAACTCGAAAGGCTTCTTGTTTGGCCTTCATGACAAGATCATTGGCCTTGCTTTTGGCATCTTGAAGCAGTTTCTCCTGCTCCTCGATGTGATGACGTTCTGCTTCTTTGAGACGTTTGGTTCGGAAGATGTAGCCACCCATTCCACCAAAACCCGCTCCCAAGAGAAGTAGGAGCGCCCATAACATATCGCTCATACAAAGGGGGTTAAAACACCGGGCTGAACGCGCCTAACTCAAAAAAAGCTTCTGAAACCGTCTCTGTGGAAACCCGTAAATCTGGAAATTCATCATTTTGAGCGTGAGGCGAAACAACGCGGAAAAATATTAAAAGAACTACTTGCACTGTAACAAAGTCAAGCCCCGCTCCGCAACAAAAACATTTAAGGAAAATTTCAGAATTTTGTCAGGACTTCATCAAGGTCGATGGCGCAAGCTGAGCTCACCTAACCAAATTCCATGAAAATCATCGCAACGCTCCTGCTCCTCCTAGCCTTTGTCCCACAAGTGCAAGCCGAATGCACTTGCAGTGAAGCTCCTTCTCTCAAACTTGAAATCACGGCCGCCTATCCCATGCCAAAAACGGGCGAGAAAGAGTGGGTGGAGCTCAAAAATCTCGACACGATCAGCCTAGACCTTGCCAATTACACCCTAGAAGACAACACCGCAAAGCCATGGACAATGGAAGGAAACCTGGCCTCAGGAGCCAGCCTCCAAATCAGTGGATTTCCCTTTGCCCTAAACAACGGTGAAGACCTCGTTACCCTAAAAACAATCGATGGAATCTGGATCGACACTCTCAATTACACAGGAGCTAAAGAAGGCATCGCCATGACAAAAAACAGCTCAAGCACAGCAGAAACAACCACTCAAAACACTTCCACAAGCACCAGCACAACGCCATCAACAACTCCTAGCCTCTGGCCGGAATTTTCTGAAGCCATGCCAAACCCAGAAGGATCCGACAGCACAGAAGAATGGATAGAGCTCTACAACCCTCACGACAGCACCCTTTCTTTGGACGGGCTGTATCTAGACGACGAAGACGGAGGCAGTAGTCCACATGCGCTCACTGGAACTTTGGCAGCCGAATCTTATCTCTTGATTTCTATACAAGACAGCAAACTCACTCTCAACAACAGCACCGACCACGTCCGCTTGCTTGGGATCAACCAAGAAATTCTGTGGGACATCAACTACGCTGGAGGAAAAGAAGGAGAAAGCTACGCTCAGTTTGGAGCTACAGCAGAATGGACGGACTCCCCAACTCCAGGAGAAAACAATGCGATCGAAAACTCAGAAGCAGTGGAAATAGAAACTCAAACTGAATCAGAAAACTCAACTGAAAATCCAGAATACAACAACGGAGATCTTTCTGAATCCATTGAACTAACGGAAGTATTTCCAAATCCAGAAGGTCCAGACCAAGAAGAAGAATGGATAGAAATAACCAATGGAGGAACTGAAAGCGTCAACTTGGGAAACTGGACTTTGGACGATGGCCCAGGCGGCAGCAAACCCTACACCTTTTCAGACGACACCATCATTGAGCCAGGACAAACCCTACTCGTGGACCGTGGCGAAAGTAAAATAGCTCTCAACAATTCGAATGAAACGGTGCAACTCAGCGACTTTGAAGGCAGCAGTGTGGATGAAATTCACTACGAAAGTTCTATCGAAGACCAATCTTATTCAAAAATAGACATTGAAGAAACCAGCAGCACTCAAGCTTCAAGCACTGAACTGGGGGCTCGCATTCTTTCGACCTGGCAATGGGTTGCGCCGAGCCCAGGTGTTGTGAATCCAAAATGGAAACAGTTCAAAGGGAGCATCAGCTCGATTGAAGACGGCCTAATCACACTCTACGATGGGATCAGCAACTGGTCTCTAAAAACCGAAGACTCCCAGTTAGACTCCGTCCTTTACCAGATTGGAAATCAAATTTTAGTCCAAGCAGTGCAAGACGGCGAATTCTACAAAATCACCCACAGAGAACTCGTTCAAAGCGTGACAGCAGCAGAGCCAAAAACAACTCAGCCCTGGGGATGGATAGCGGGTGGACTGGCTGGACTTGCCTGGATGAGTTTTGAGTTCTACAAAAAGCACAAAAATCGCAGCAGTTTTGACCCACATTTTAC
>CAYGAB010000095.1:0-4005 GCA_964347725.1 uncultured Candidatus Peribacteria bacterium
GTGACGAAGTTCCAACTTCCCAAGGGCGAACACAACATCACGATCACCCTCATGCAACAAGACAAGGTGCTGGCCAAATCCACCATCGAGAAAAAAGTGGAGAAAAATCTGGATTCCCACACCCATCTCTGGAGCATTTCCAACGTGAACTTTGAAAGCTGGGAACCTCTAGAAGTTCAAGTCATCATGAGCGGCAAACAAATCTTCTCCAACCAACTCCATTTGGTCGAGCTGAAGAAGCCAGAATAAGAAAATAATTGACTCACAAGTAAATGGAGGGCAATATGCCCTCTTTTACTTTATCTTGAGAAATGAGCAAAAATCCTCCAAAACGACCTCAAGCACCTCAAGAACAATGGGTGAGAACAGACACAAAAGGTGAATTCATGACGTTTTTAGAGAAAGATGGAAAAATAAAAGCTGGTGCCAAAACCAGAATACTGGACGACAGTGATAACAATGGAAGAGCTGAAGACGACACAATCAGAAACATCCTTGTGCAAATTCTCAATGTCCTACACAGCGAAACCGGACTCCATGGATTTCTCAATAAAAAGGCTAGTAAGACAACTTTTGAAGATCCATCCGCTGGTAAAAGGGATGCGGAGTTTCCAACCTGGACATTTGAAACACGATTTGACGGCGAAACACACCGTGCTTTATTTGGCAATTTTGCCAAATTGGCTCAAACAGGATTGAACAGTAGAGAATGCGTCCTAGTGCGCTTCAAGGTTGTCCAAGCTGAGCAACAAGAAGATACATCCCCATACCGTGAACCCACAAAAGCTCAGGGCAAGAAGAAACGCCGCAGCTAAGAAACCCCTTTTCGTTTTTGCCCTCTTGCGCTATTCTTGTGCTGATTTTTAGCTTATTTTAGCCACCCATGATCGACCCAAAATTCATTTTAGAAAATCCCGAAGAAGTGCGTGAAACCGCTCGCAAAAAACGTGTAAATTTTGATGTGGATCACTTCATTGAAGTGGACACCAAACGCCGCAAACTTCAAACCGAACACGATTCTTACCGAGAAAAGAAAAACGCGGCCAGCAAAGTGATCGCCACGCTTCAAGGCCCAGAACGAGATGCCGCCATTGCCGAAATGAAAGATCAAGGTGAGATGGAAAAATCGCTCGCCGAACAACTCAAGGAAACCGAAGAAGCTTGGACTCAACTTTTATTGCGCGCGCCGGGCGTGATTTCTCCACAAGTTCCCGAAGGCAAAGACGACTCAGAAAACGTAGAAATCAGCACGTGGGGTGAGATTCCAAAGTTCGACTTTGAACCCAAAGACCACGTGGAACTCGGATTAGCACTGGACATACTGGACATCGAACGTGGCGTGAAAATCGCCGGCAGCCGAAATTACTTTTTAAAAGGAGCCGGAGCTCTCTTGGAACTGGCCGTTTTAAGGTACACACTAGACAAACTGGTCGCCAAAGGTTTCACTCCATTTTTACCGCCTCTGCTCGTGAATTACGAAGCCATGCAAGGCACCAGTTACTTCCCCGGTGGCGAAGAACAAGCCTACACCATGGAAAAAGACGAGCGCTATTTGATCGGCACCAGTGAAGTTCCCGTGACCTCCTACCACAGCGGGGAAACTCTGGCCGAAAATGAACTTCCAAAAAAATACGCGGGCTACTCCTACTGCTTCCGCCGAGAAGCCGGAACCTACGGAAAAGACACCCACGGCCTCTACCGAATCCATCAATTCCAAAAGGTTGAGCAAGTGATCATCTGCAAAAATGATCTTGAAGAAAGCAAACGCATGCACCAAATGATCCTCGGCAACGCTCAAGAAGTGTTGCAAGATTTAAAACTTCCCTACCGAACCGTGGACGTGTGCAGCGGAGACATGGGCCAAGGCCAATACTACAAAAACGACATTGAAACCTGGATGCCGTCTCGCAAAAGCTACGGCGAAACCCATTCTTGCTCCACTTTTCTGGACTTTCAGGCGCGCCGTCTCAACCTGCGCTACAAAGACTCAGAAGGCAAAACTCGATTCTGCCACACCCTCAACAACACCTGCATTGCCAGCCCTCGCATTTTGATTCCCATTCTGGAAATCTACCAAAATGCCGATGGATCCGTGACGGTGCCAGAAGTCCTGCGACCCTACATGTGCGGCATGGCCAAGATTGAGAAGAACTAGGCTGCCAGCCGATGATTCAACTCCGAAAGAAGGTTCACCACCGCTCGTGAGTCTCTTTCAGCAAAAGTCTCCTTCAAAGACAATCCCATGTGCTTTCGTGTGAGATCATCCAAGCGATCCGCCACCCGAACGATGTCAAAGTAGCCGCTGTGTTCGTGACCCGCGTGTTCCGCCACCTGCAAATCGGTCAGGGCCTCCACCCAATCTACATTCTGCAGAGTCACCGCGCTCACAGAAAGTTCATCGGCTAGAACGGTCCAATCGCTTTGCACAAAAACCTCGCCCATCACCTGGTTCAGATCAAAATTCTCACATTCGGCGTGCGCCGCCTCGTGCTGAGCCGCATAAAGCGCAAAAGTCGGATCGTCCAAAACCTGCTCTCGAATGTAGACTTCTCCAGAGTCCGTCTGGATGAAAGCCGCCACATTTCCCGCCCCACCCCAATCCGTCACCACATTGAAGTCCAAACCCGTTGCCTGATTGATCGACTCCAAAACCTCCGCACGAGCCTGCAAAACTTCCACAGCTTCAAAATGCCTTTCATTGTTGGCCGGCTGAGGCAACTCCATCAAATCCTGCAAGTCTTCTGCCCCTTGAATGTACTGACCCGATTCTTTGTACCTAAATGCGACACTCATAAATCGTGCCCAGTCTAAGCCAATTCAGGCTTTTTGTAAAGCGTGGATCGACAAATCGAATAAAATCTGCTACAATACCCAGATTGCATTCTTATCCACTTAACCAAAATAAAAATGCAGAAAAAGAAATTGCTCATTGGAACACTTCTCACCTTGCTCATCGCAGGAGGAACTTACGCCTACAGTGACGGGGGCTTACTAAAAGGAAGCTTTCCTTCAAATTTAAAACCAGACCTCACAATCAGCAGCATCGCTAATGTGGACGACATGCTCACCATCGTAATGAAAAATTCAGGGCCCGGAAATGTGGCCGCAGGTAAGGCAGGACAAACTTACGTGTATGTCGACGATCTAACAGTGCCCACTAAGACCTACAACTGGACTACACTGAGCGATAAGGCATTTTTTGCAGCCGGAGCCTCTTCTACTCTTGAGCATGGTTCTCTTGCGGAAGGTCTTCACGAAGTAATGGTTTGTATTGATGCAACCTCACTCGTCCCCGAAGTCAACGAAGGCAACAACTGTCTGACGGAAACTGTTGAGTTTATAGCTCCCCTCCCCGATCTAATCCCTGACCTCAGCCCCACTTCATATTCAATCAGTGGTGAAGTAGGCCTAGATGCAACGGGAACTGTAATTGATCTTGATATTGTCATGGACCTACAGTGTGGAATTGAAAACATCGGCACTGGAACTGCCTCTGGCATGAGCTACAGCAACTGTGTCTTCTTGCAGAGTCCTTCTTATAGCGTCGGTGCAGCATACCTAGTGGACACTATTTCCTTAGCGCCAAGCACCACCACTACTTACACTAAAAGTTACCCTGTTACGGACATTAGCTTCATTAATTTTCTTCAAGAAATATATGATACAGGCACCTACACCCTGACGGTTGAACATAAAACCGACTACGCACGATCGTCTTTCGTCATAGAAGAATCCGACGAGACAAACAACACTGCCACTGAAACCATTAACGTGGATGCATCCGGAATCACCTGGGTAACGAGATAGTAAGAACCCACCAAGTAGTTTCTAAAAGACCTGCCTCCGGGTGGGTCTTTTGGCGCAAGGATTCTGACACTTCGATGGACTCTTCTCCCATTTGAAACAAAGAAGAAAAAATGATCGACTATTTACTCGAAATCTGCTAAAATACTCAGATTGCATTCTTATCCCCTTAACCAAAATAAAAATGCAGAAAAAGAAATT
>CAYGAB010000096.1:0-3950 GCA_964347725.1 uncultured Candidatus Peribacteria bacterium
CCGGGGATAACAGGCTAGTCGCGCCCAAGCGTCCATAGCGACGGCGCGGTTCGGCACCTCGATGTCGGCTCGTCGCATCCTGGGGGTGGAGAAGCTCCCAAGGGTATGGCTGTTCGCCATTTAAAGCGGTACGCGAGCTGGGTTCAGAACGTCGTGAGACAGTTCGGCCCCTATCCGCCATGACTGAAGGAAAATTGAGGGGATTTGTCCCTAGTACGAGAGGACCGGGATGAACGAACCTCTGGTGTACCAGTTGTCGTGTCAACGGCATTGCTGGGTAGCTACGTTCGGAACGGATAACCGCTGAAAGCATCTAAGCGGGAAGCCGAACCCAAGAAAATTTTCCCAATTAGCTCCCTTGAAGACTACAAGGTTGATAGGCCACAGGTGTAAGACCAGTGATGGTTTGAGCCGAGTGGTACTAATGAGCGATTGATGTTTTAATATTCCTTTCACTTGTTTGAATGGCAATGTGAGGGAAGAATGCTATAATGCAGAAGTTCCGATATTTCTAAATTAAATTTGCTTTAAAAGCGGTTTAATCTAGGCGTCTTTAGAGAAGGGGGTACACCTGTTCCCATTTCGAACACAGAAGTTAAGCCCTTCATCGCCAATAGTACTGCAACCTGAGTTGTGGGAGAGTAGGACGACGCCTAGATTAAGCCGCTTTTTTTATTCCTTTGGAGCTTGTGCTGTTGCTGGAGCTTCAATGAAGTTTCTATCGGCTTCGAGGGCAAACTCGTCATCCGATTCGAATTTTTGCGAGCGAGAAGTTTGAGGATTGTAGGTTTCGTAATACAGCTCAATGAGCTCTTGAGTGTTCAAGGCTTGAGTCTTGAGTCCGCAGTTTTCCAAGCCAGCCTGAACAAGGTTCATTCGTTGATCTAATTTTTTCTTTAGTTCAGCGAATTGAGATTGTCTTGCCTTGATTTTACTCAGAGTGTCTTGTGGAAAGATGTTTTCTAAAAAACTTTTGAAAAAACCTTTGTTCTCTTGAGCAAAGGGATCTTGTGGAACAACAACATAAAATTCTTTTTCCATGATGTCGGCGTACTCAACCAAACGGCTAATGTATTCGATGTACTCGAAAGTTTGTTTTTGAAGCAAAGGATTGCCTTGGGAAACGCCAATTTTTTTAAGCTTTTCGATGTAATGGTCCAGATCAAGCTTCTTACTTCTAATGATCATTTGGATTGGAAATTCCAATTGATTAAGGAAGTTTTGATAGGAATAGACCACCGAATTTTGTTCTTCCTCTGACTTAAGATTCAGGTTGATGCTGGAGCTTTTGATGACGCCGCGGACGCCACCATTTTTGAGAATGACGGTGTTGTCGTGGATTTCAGCAATCTTAAGGTAGTTTTGAGTGCTAACTTTTGGGTTCTTTTTGCTTTGTTGGACACTGTTTTTGAAGAGCGGGCTCATGTGGTGGAAGCTTTATGGTAAGTGTCCAGGACTTTGCTGATTTCGTCCAGGTTTTTTATTTTTCTGGCCTTGTCTTCATTCGCCGTCTCTAGAATGGGCGCTTTCTCATTTGTTTTTTGAGAAAAAATACTCGCTTCGTAGTGGTCGGCTGAGCCCATCATGAAGACTCGTTTTCGTGGATTCACAAAATATTCTACCACTAGAAATATCCATCGTTGAAATGGAATTCCATTGATTTTCAGGAAAGTGAAGGCCAGGGTCAAAAGCAGAGGAGGGAGCACAAACCAAATCCAAACCTCCACAAAATATTTAGTCGCTAGGGCGGTGTAAATCAGATAAGTCACACCACCACCACCACCTAAGATGGCGAGCTGCTTGAGCGTGAGAGGACCCACGATCTTGTCTTCTATCTGGACGTTTTGAGGGATTTTGTATTGCATATTTCCATTCATTCTACATGAAAACAGCTCTTTTTTCAAGCTGGTAAACCTGGTATCCTCCTTTCCGCTGACCCAACGCAATGAAAAACATTAGAAATTTCTGCATCATCGCTCACATTGACCACGGTAAATCAACTTTGGCGGATCGTTTTTTGGAAGTCACCAACACCTTGTCGGCCAGGGAAATGAAGCACGGGCAAATGCTCGACACAATGGACTTGGAGCAGGAGCGTGGAATCACCATCAAGTTGCAGCCAGTGAGAATGGATTGGGAGTACAAAGGAGAATTGTATCAGCTGAATTTAATCGACACGCCAGGGCACGTGGATTTTAGTTACGAAGTATCGAGGTCTTTAGCGGCCTGTGAAGGAGCCATTTTAGTGGTGGACGCTTCCCAAGGGATTCAGGCTCAAACCTTGGCAAATTGCTATATGGCCTTGGAACACAACCTCACGATCATTCCAGTTCTCAATAAAATCGACCTTCCTGCCGCTGATGTGGAACGGCGCAGCATTGAAATTGAAAACGCTCTCGGAATTCCCAGGGAAGAAATCATCTGTATTTCGGCAAAAGAAGGCACAAACGTGGCGGAATTGTTGGGACGGGTGATTGAAACCATTCCTGCTCCTAAAGTTTTAGATCAAGAGGCGGAGACCAAAGCTCTGGTTTTCGATTCGGTTTACGATCCCTACAAGGGCATTGTGGCCTACGTTCGATTGATGCAAGGCAACTTAAAGCGAGGGCAAAAAGTGCGTTTTTTAAACACGAAAGCGGAAGCCGACATCATTGAGGTGGGCTGTTTCCGCCCAAAATACCAAAGCATGCCTGAACTGAGTGCGGGAGAAGTCGGCTACGTGGTGACGGGGATGAAGTCTGTGGCAGACGCTCGTGTGGGAGACACGGTGTGGAGGGTAGATAAATATTGGGAAGCCTCCGTTGCAAAGGCCAAAGCTTTGCCAGGCTACAAACGAGTCACGCCTTTTGTTTTTGCGGGAATTTTTTGTGTGGAAGGAGAGGACTACCCCTTGCTGAGGGACGCTCTCGACAAGCTCAGTTTGAACGACAGTGCTTTGCAATTTGAGCCAGAAGTTTCAGGGGCATTGGGTCACGGATTCAGATGTGGATTTCTAGGCCTTTTGCACATGGACATTGTTCAGGAACGTTTGGAAAGAGAGTACAATCTGAATTTGATCGTGACAGCACCAAGCGTCTCCTACAAGGTCAAGCTTTCAGACGGGACAGAAGTGACTGTGGCAAATCCAGCCGACATGCCAGAGCCAAACTACATCGTTCAGATTGAAGAACCTTGGATGAAGGTTGAAATTTTGGTGCCACGCGAATTCATTGGGTCGGTGATGAAGCTCCTGAACGATCGGCGAGGCATTTCAAGAAATTTAGATTATTTGGATGAGAATCGTGTGAATGTGATTTATGAAATTCCCTTGGCTTCCATCGTGATTGATTTCTACGATCAGCTCAAAAGCATTTCTTCTGGGTACGCTTCCATGAGCTACGATTTCTTGGGCTTTAGGCCCGGAGATTTGGTCAAGCTGGACATGATGATCAACAAGGAAACCATTGACGCACTTTCCATTGTCATCCACCGCAGTGAGGCTCAAACCCACGGTGGAGCTGTTGCAAAACGCCTCAAAGACTTGATTCCAAAGGCTCAATTTGAAATTCCAATTCAGGCCGCGATTGGCGCAAAGGTGGTGGCGCGTGAAACCATTTCAGCATTGCGCAAAGACGTGACGGCCAAGCTCTACGGAGGAGACCGGACTCGAAAAGACAAACTTTTGAAAAAGCAAAAGGAAGGAAAAAAACGAATGAAAATGTTTGGAAATGTGGAGGTTCCTCAAAAAGCCTTTCTTGCGGTCTTGCAACGCGAAGGGTAAATTGTGAGTGATGAAGTTTCCACGCCTCCTGACATCCGCTTCAATCCTTTTCTCCCTGTTTTTTTTGGGCTGTTCTTCGGCTCCCACAAGCGAACATAAAAAGGAATTGACTTTGGCCTACGCCGAGCCGATCACAAGTTTTTCTCCGCTTTTAAACGACGCGGTGAATCGCCAGTATTTGGCTCAATGG
>CAYGAB010000097.1:0-3924 GCA_964347725.1 uncultured Candidatus Peribacteria bacterium
GTGGGTGATTCCGTGATTGAATCCGCCGTGGACGGATCAGACATAACACTCACCATCGACCGCGCCATCCAACTTCAAGTGGAACGCTACCTGGAAGCTGGCGTAAAAGACAGCCGTGCTGAAGCAGGTCAAGCCATGGTGATCGACCCTCGCACCGGCTACATTCTAGCGATGGCCCAGTACCCAAGCTTCAATCCGAACACCTACGGAGAAGTTTTCGAAAAAGAAGAAATTGAAATTCCTGAAGACCAAAAAGCAGAACGCCTGATCACAAAAGGAAGCAAAGAAAATCCAGAATATTGGTACTATTTGCAGGTGAATCCAGACCTGAAAATTCAAGTTTTTCCAGACCCAGAACAGCCCGACCGATACTACGCCTACAAAAACGCAATCGGGCCTGGAGCCTACCGAAATCAAAGTTTGCAAGACACCTACGAACCCGGTTCCGTTTTCAAGCCCTTGGCCATGGCCGCAGCGGTCGACGCAGGGGAAGTGACCGCAAATTCCACGTTTTTAGACAGCGGAGCCTTGGATGTGGATTACAACGTTTACACCAAAGAATACGACAACAAAATCGACACCTTCAACAAACAACATCACGGCGTGGAAAGCATGACTCAAGTGCTCCAGAATTCCTGCAACATCGGCATGTCCTACATTGCTCGCAAGCTGGGCCCTTCGCTTTTTTACAGCTACATAAAAGCCCTTGGTTTCACCCAAAGAACCGACATTGGCATCAACGACGAAGTCACTGGAACCGTGGCTCACTACTCACAATGGAGCGCCGAATCGGAACTTCTCACCAAAGCCTTTGGCCAAGGACTTTCTTTGACCCCACTGCAGCTGATACAAGCCTACACCACACTCGCCAATGAAGGCACCATGATGCGCCCTCAGCTCGTCAGAAAAATAGTTCACCCAGACGGCCAAGTTGAAGAATTTGAACCAGAAGTGGTCCGCCAAGTCTTCAAAGAAGAAACCGCAAGAACTTTAACCGCCATGATCACTTCCGTGATGGAAACCTACGTGAGCGTCAAGCTGCCCGACCACTTCACCGCTGGAAAGACAGGAACCGCTCAAACCTACAAAGGCGGCCGTGCCCTTGGTGGGCCAGGAACCACCATGGCCACCGTTGTTGGCTACGGCCCCATAGACACGCCTCAATTTTTAGTTTTGGTGAAGATGGAAAAACCCAGAAGAATCGAATGGGCTGAATCCACCTCAGGTCCAGTTTTTCACAACATCACCAGCTTTCTCTACGATTACTACAATCTACCTCCAGACAAAGATCTCAAACAAAGCCTCTAGGCCTCGCCAAGTCAATCTGGCCTTAGCGTCAAAAACATGATACAATGATAAGAACCCTAGCAGGCAGACCCGCCAAGCAAAGGACCTGATAACTAAAAAGAGCCTCAATCCAGAGGCCCTTTTTAGTTTTGTAGAAAAGACTAGTTTGTAGAGACGTAAAACACATCTGCACTCACGTTCACACGAACCAAATTGGTTTCAGGATCGTAATTCCAAGTGTCCACCCAGCTGTAAAGGTTGAGTGCGGAAACTGCTCCAAGTTCGTAACCCAAGAGTTCTTCGTAAACTCCTTTTTTGGCTTTCATTTTCTTTTGAAGATCAGCAACTGCTTTGGCTTCTGCAGCGGTTGTGTCGTCCACCATAACGTTCATCCAAGCGGTGAATCCATTGTTGTAAAGGATTTCTTCAACTTCCGATGTGTTGCGGAAATTATTGAGTTTCACTTCAAGACTAATGCTTCCTGTGAAAACCTCTTCTCCTGGTGTAGTCCAGGTGTCAGACCAAACGTTCATTCCTGTTCGTTTAACGGTACCGTAGCCTTGCAAAGATTGTTTTGCATCAGCATAAGCCGCCTTGAGCTTGGCCATGGCGTCTTCACGAGAAGGGCTGCCATTCACAGAGTAATCTGCATTGAAGGCAACAGAATCAGCTTCCACGTAAACCATGGAGCTAACATTGAAGCCAATCCCTGAGCCACCGTAGTAACCTCCTCCACCACAACCACACATGCTGTCAGTCGTAGTGGTTAGCTCTTCTTCCAAGAGAGCGTCTTCTGAATCAAGATCCGTTTCTTCAACAATTTCTTCTTCTGAAACCGTTGGTTCTACCGTAACATCTTCATCTGTTGCAGCAAAAACAGAGGCACTCAAAGCCAAGGTCAGGATGGAAATCCCAAGCCCAGCACGTAACAATCGAAAGATTGACATAAAGTAAAATGGTTAACAATTAAGCCCACTGAGTATACAGGCCTTAGCTTCTTTCTCAAGGGCTTATTTCTGCCAACGGTTCACTTGGCGCACCACAAAAAACACAATCAAAGCCGTGAACAAAAACCCAATCACATTGTTCAAAAATTGTCCGTAGGCAATCACCGGAGCTCCCGCTGCACGGGCAGCCTCCAAATTGTCGTAGTGGTCCTCACCCAAATAAATTGCCAAATCTGCAAAATCTACTTTGCCAAGCAAAAATCCGATCGGGGGCATAACAACGTCGTCCACCAGAGATTTCACAATCCCATTGAATCCAGCCCCCAAAATCAACCCCACCGCCAATTCCACCATGTTTCCGCGAACGGCAAAAGTTTTGAACTCCTGGAAAAAATCTTTAATGCTCATCGGGTCCATTGTAGGTGAGTCTTTCCCACTCATCAATGGAGATCCACTCCAAACGAACTTTTTTTGGAGAGCTCAAGATCCCTCTAAAAAACTCAAAAATCACGAATTCAAATTGAGGAAAGGCAATGAAAGTCCAATGAATGTCTTGATCCAAACTCGCGGCTCTCGCAAGAATTTTCCACTGGAATACAGCAAAAACTTCGCCCCATCCCTCGCCAGAATCTTCAAAAAACAGCAAGATTTTATCCTTGGGCCAAGACCCCTGACTCTCACGAAGCGCCTCCTCCGCCTTCTTACGATTCACTCTTTCTGAATGAACGGGCAGATCTTGTTTTGCTTTTTCAATCCGTCGAAACAAAGCTCCAAACTCCCCAGCGGTTCTTTCCGTCTCAATGCGTTTCACCTTTTCAAAACGCTCCATGCCTTTTCTAACGGCCTCCCTAAGATTTGCTCCAGACCCAATCATGAGTGGGAATTTAGCGTCTCCAAAGAGAGAATAAACCCCAGGTTTTTCAGAAATTTGTTCTATTTTTTCTTTATTTTCATCTGCCGCCACACTGGCTCCACGGCCCAAACCATTGATGGCATCCATCACCATCGCCTTGCCAAATTCCTCCTCCAAATGCGCCAACAACTGAACCAAAACCTCCGCATCTCCCATGGCCCGATGTCGATTCGAACACACAAAACCGTGCCGTTCGATCAAAATATCCAGATTGTGTTTCCGATGCCGTGGATAAAAATGCCGAGACAAACGAACCGTGCACACCGCAGAAACCGTCACTTCTTGCCCCAAAGCCTCAAATTCACGCTTCAAAAAACCATGATCAAAAGCCACATTGTGAGCCATGAGAATGGTTCCATCCAAACAATCCTTCACGTGCAAAGCCACCGAATCAAAACTCGGCGCGCCCACCAAATCTTCGTCCACCAAACCCGTGATTTCCGTAATGATTGGAGGGATCTGCCTTTCTGGATTCAGCAAAGTTTCAAAACGATAAATCTCTTTTCCGTCTTGAATTTGGATCAGAGCAAATTCAATGATTCTGTGTCCAGGACGATTCGGGCCCGTGGTCTCCAAATCCACAAATGAAAAAATCGGTGAAGCCATAAATTCAGTGATCAATGCAGCTAAAAATTCTCTCATGCAAAGCCGTCTCTCCGACCAATTCCGGATGAAATGAACTGCCCCAAACCTGCCCCTGCCGCACCAAAAGGCGCAAGCGTTCGCCGAACTGCTTGGTTGGCGTGACAGCCGTGCCGATGGTGGACTCCACCCCGA
>CAYGAB010000098.1:0-590 GCA_964347725.1 uncultured Candidatus Peribacteria bacterium
GCGGTGCGTGGCTCTCTCAAAGGATTTTGGCGGATTCTGCGTTGCAACCCCTGGGGCAAGGGTGGGCTTGATTTACCTTGACCGAGCGATTAAACTGCCCTCTGCATTAACTTCTTCAAGACATGATGGATTCTGTTCATGACGTGCTGCCCATTCGACGTGCGCTTTTGAGTGTTTCAGATAAAAATGGCTTGATTCCTTTGGCTCAAGCTTTGCATGAACATGGAACCGAGCTCCTTTCCACAGGTGGAACGGCCAAGGCTTTGAAAGAAGCTGGACTTCCCGTCACAGACGTTTCTGATTTCACGGGATTTCCTGAAATGATGGACGGCCGAGTCAAAACCCTGCACCCCAAAGTACACGGTGGACTTTTGATGCGCCGCGGCCAAGACGATCAAATTGCTAGCGAGCACGGAATTCTGCCCATCGACATGGTGGTGATCAACCTCTACCCTTTTCAAGAAACGGTTGCCAAAGTCGACATCACGGAAGAAGAAGCCATTGAACAAATTGACATTGGAGGGCCTTCCATGTTGCGCAGTGCCGCTAAAAACTTTAAATGGGTGGCTTCTCTCACGGACACGGCCGAC
>CAYGAB010000098.1:600-2102 GCA_964347725.1 uncultured Candidatus Peribacteria bacterium
GAATATTTGGCAATACACGGGCAAGCCGTCGAATTGCTGGATTTGCATTATGAAAAAGTCATGAGCCTGCGTTACGGAGAAAATCCTCATCAAAAAGCAGCCTTCTTCCGCGACCCTTCCGACCATCATTCCAATGTGACCAATGCCAAAGTTTTGCAGGGCAAACAATTGTCCTACAACAACATCATCGATACCGATGGCGCCTTGGAATTGGTGAAGGATTTTGACAAGCCCGCCGCTGCCGTGATCAAGCACACCAATCCTTGTGGAGTGGCCACCGCTTCCACTATCACCGATGCCTTTTCTTTGGCCTACGAGGTTGACCCTCTGTCGGCCTTCGGCTGCGTGATTGCTTTGAACCGTTCTTGCACTCGTGAAATTGCTCAAAGCATTCGAGACAAAAAAATGTTTGTGGAAATTGTGGTGGCCCCGAGTTTTGAGGAAGGCGCACTTGAAATCTTATCCAAACGCGAAAATCTTCGCCTACTAGAAGTTGGCCTTTTGAATAAAAATCCAAACCAACGCAGCATTCGTAGCGTGGCCGGTGGACTCTTGATTCAAAGTGCCGACCAAGTGGTGCTGACCGAAAGCGACCTCAAACCTGTCACCAAAGCTCAGGCTAAAACCGAAGAAATTGAGGCTCTTTTGTTCGCTCGGATCGTCGTGAAACACGTCAAATCCAACGCCGTTATTTTTGCAAAAGCTCACGACAAAGGTGGCTGCGTGACCACGGGAATCGGTGCGGGCCAAATGTCTCGAGTGGACAGTGTTGTCATTGCGCGCAAAAAGGGCGGCGACCGAGTGCCCGGTTCTGTCATGGCCTCCGACGCGTTCTTTCCTTTTCCGGACAGTGTGGAAGAAGCTCACGACGCTGGCGTGAATGCCATTGTCCAACCTGGCGGCTCAATCCGAGATGAAGACGTGATCAATAGGGCCGACGAACTCGGCATGACCATGGTCTTTACAGGAGTGCGTAGCTTCAAACACTGAGGCTTCCTAAGATTGACTTGAAGTTATACCTTGAGTTATACTTGAGTGGATTTAACTCCAGGAGCCATGAACGTCATAGGAATCAAAGAACTGCAATCTCAATTGAGCCAAGTCACCGCTCGGGTGGCGGCAGGGGAAGAATTTGTGGTGACTCACCGAGGCAAGGCCACTTTAAGAATTGTGCCTTTTTCTTTGAGTTCAGGAAAAAAGATGAACTTGCAGGAAAGTCTGGAGTATTTGAAGACAATACGTTGTAAAAACAACGACTCCGATGAAACTGACTTGAGCATGAAAATTGACGAAATCGCATGGGGATAAAACCTTTCATCATTTTAGATTCCTGCGTTTGGATTGCCTTATTCCGTCCAAAAGATGCGCACCACCGAGCTGCCGAGGCCATTTTCAGCACGATTGATTCACCCGTGATTGTCCCAGAATACGTCTTGGTGGAAGTACTAAACACCCTCACAAGAAAAACAAACAAAGAAACTGCGGACGACTTCATCCAATTC
>CAYGAB010000098.1:2112-3919 GCA_964347725.1 uncultured Candidatus Peribacteria bacterium
CAGATCAACCAAGAGCAGATCGAGACCACCGCCTTCAACACATGGACTCAGCAGACTTGGAAATTCTGATGCATTTCTTCACGAATAGCCCCCACGAAAAACTTTCCTTTGTCGATCACCATCTGCTCCTCCTCTCCAAACACCACAAAGTTTTCACTTTTGACGAGAAGCTGAAAGGGGAGTTGTTTGCGGCCTAGAGGTAGCCAGCTTGTGCATCCAAGGTCAAGTGATCCAACAAATCTACAGGATTGCTGTAGTAGGCCTTGGTCAACTTCCCTCCACGGTAGCTTTTTGCCACTTCCAAAGTGTAGGTTGGACTCATGGTGGAAGGCTCAATTTCTTTACCGATGGTGAAGCTCACAGGCTGACCATTTGGAAGGCGAACCGAGTAGCGGTAGGCTTCGATTCCGTTTTGAGCTTGAGACACGGGAGTCAGTGTGAACAATCCCACTTGAGCGCCCAAAACTTTTGAGAGTGTTTTGACTGGGTCTAAATTGGCCAAAATAGTTTCCAGGGCTTTTGGATCTTCTTTGTAATTCTCAATTTGCTTGGCCAAAGCCATCTCTTTCAATTCTGGAGTGAGATAGACTGCTCCGTCCCTAAACTTTTTGGGCATGCTGGAAGGCATTGAGAGGCCTTGGCCATTGCGCCTCACTGCCAATTGACCCGTGAGCTTATCGAGCATTACTTGAAGTCCACCTCTATTGTGCTCTAAGGCCTTCAAAGAGATTTGCATTTTCGACCTAGTGTTTTCATTTTTAGTTAAATCTAAATAACGTTGACCTTCGACAATTTGTCGATCCAAGTCAGCTATCTTCAATTGCACATTAGATATGTCCTTCTGCAACTTCAAAGTTTGATTCAAAGCGTCCAAAGATCCACCTGGCTTTTGCATGCTTTCAATTTTACCTTTCATCATCCCTGCGGCTCCCTTTTCTGCGTCTGCAAAATTGGCGTATTCCGTGGACTTCTCACCCCCCACCGCATTCAGATCGGTGAGCACTACTTTCACCTGGCCATTAAAATCGGTTTTTCTTTCCACAAGAAAGCCCATCAAGACTGGTGTGTTTTGCATGTTTCTTTGTTCGGGCGTAACAGAAAATTGCATTTGATAAGCCTCCACGGTGCCGTTTTGATCCGCATGACTCACGTCTTGCAAAGATGCAGGCTGAATGTTCAAAGTCTTAAGGACTGGATTTGCTTTTAAACCATTCACAATGCCTTCTCGGAACCTATTGAAGCTTTCGGGCAGAGCTCCATTTCTGTTTTTGGAGTCTTGAATGGATTCATTCAACCAGGTCACCTTGCCTTCCACTTGTGGTGCTTTTTTAGGCTGGCTGTCCGGCGCTGCTCCTGGATTGTCCCCTGGTTTGAGTTTAATCTCTCGTCTCAACCTCGCCCTTTTTTCAACGAAGTCTTTGATTTTGTCGGCTCTTTCGTTTGGATTGAAAGGATTGTTGTAGCCGCCTTCTAGAAGTCCCATGGGTAGTTTTTATGAAATCCAAGTATTTTACCACACTTTAAAGCTTGAGTCCAGGAGGCAATGCTGATAATATGCATAAAACTTTTCCGCTTGCTCATGAGCCACTCCACCAACCCAAAAGATTACGCCATCGCCACCATTGCGAGTCATTCGGCTTTGCAGATTTTGAAGGGAGCCAAGGAGGAAGGCATGCACGCGATTGCGATTTGCACTCCAAAAACTCGGCGGGTTTATGAAAGTTACAAAGTGGCCGATGAATTCATTGAAATTCCTAGTTTTGAAGACTTTTTTCAGATTGAAGCGGAGTTGATCGCCAAAAATGCC
>CAYGAB010000099.1:0-3874 GCA_964347725.1 uncultured Candidatus Peribacteria bacterium
TTCTTAAGGAGGTTTTTTAAATTTTTATATTATTTTCATGCACTTTGCTGATCGATTGGTGGAAGCCATTCAAAAGAAAAATAGTGTTGTTTGTGTGGGGCTTGACCCGCGTCTTGCTCAAATGCCCGCTTTTTTGATCAAGAAGCATGTGGACAATTTTGGTCCTGGTTTGACGGCCGTGGCGAATGCTTTTTTGGATTTTGGAAAAGGAATCATTGACGCGGTGAAAGACAAGGCGGTGGCCATCAAGCCGCAATTGGCTTTTTATGAAGAATATGGATTTCAAGGGATTTGGGCTTTGGAAGAAACTTGTCGTTACGCCAAGGAACAAGGACTGTTGGTCATTGTGGATGGCAAACGCAATGACATCGGCAGCACGGCCGAAGCTTATGCGCGTGCTTTCTTGAGTGGAACGGAAATTTTTGGAGAAAAAGTGCGGACCATGGAGGCCGATGCTCTCACGGTGAACGCCTATTTGGGTTGGGATGGAATCAAACCTTTTGCTGACGCTTGTGCCAAAGAAGACAAGGGGATTTTCATTCTTGTGAAGACCTCGAATCCTTCTTCTGGGGACATTCAAGATCGGCGCACGGAAGATGAAAAAATGTCCATTGCTAATCTCATGGCGCACTTTGTGGAGGCTTGGGGCAGTGACAGTGTTGGCAGTCATGGCTACTCCAGCATTGGGGCTGTGGTTGGGGCGACTTATCCTGGTGAAGCCAAACATTTGCGCGCGATCATGCCTGAAACTTTCTTTTTGGTTCCAGGTTATGGCGCTCAGGGTGGATCCGCTGACGACACAAAACCTTGTTTCAATGAAGACGGACTTGGGGCGATTGTGAACAGTTCTCGAGGCATTATTTTTGCTTATGAAAACAATGGAGGCACCAAAGGAGGAGAGGATTATGCCGAAGCTGCACGAGATGCCGCCGAATTGATGCGTCAAGAGCTAAATCGGGCGAGGGCTTGACTTTTCTTTTAAAATACGTTATTTAGTCTTCCAACCCTTAACAAATTGGACCATGTCTTGGAAGACACCTTTAGCTCGCTTTACCTTGCTCAGCTTCATGAGCAGTGTTTTATTTTATGGCATTCCTTTTGCCTATGCCGTTAGTTTGACGCCTGGTGCGGACCAAACCATTGAACTCAATGGGACGGCCACAGTGTTTGCTGATGTGGCAGGAATTGATTCTTCGGCAACTGCTCTCAGCACCACGGTGGATTGGGGCGATGGCAGCGCTGTCGAAACCGTGTCCAACGATTGGACTGCACCTGGAGACGCAGATGCCACGATGACCGGTTCTCATGCTTACACGGCTGCCACTGGAGCCACCGATTACACGGTGACCTTGTGTGCGGACGACGGACTTGGGAATCAGTGCAGCACTTTGATGGTTCATGTGACGGCTATCGTTGTGAATCCTGGCGCCGATCAGATGGTGCAACTTGGCAAAACTTTGACCACCACGGTGGATTTGCAAAGCATTCACAGTTTGACCACGGGAGTTGTCGCGACGGTGGATTACGGAGAAGGAGCAGGGGCTCAGTCCGTGACGGTGGACAATTGGCTAGGAACGAGCGACACCACGGCCACAGTTACTTTGAGCAACACCTACGCTGCTTTGGGCAGCTATTCGGTGGCCATTTGTGGTGCCGATGATTTTGCCACCACTTGCAACACCATGATGGTGGAGGTGACGACTTTGACGGTGGACGCTGGCACGGACGACACTCTCAGTTTGACTGATGTTTTCACGCTCACGTCTTCTTTCGACGGCATTGATCCTGTTGCCACCAGCTTGACCACCACGGTGGATTGGGGAGATGGCAGTGCCACAGAATCTGGCACGAGCGATTGGACTGGAACTGGATCCACTACGGCTACTCTCACGGGAACGCATTCCTATTCTGCGGTGGGAACTTACACGGTGACGGTGACCGTGAACGACGGAGCCACGGAAGTGAGCGATACCCTTTTGGTGACGCTTCTTTCCGCCACGAGTGATATGATTTTGACGGTGACGGCTCCTGATGTAACTTTGGATTCTGGAGATGTTTTGGATTTCTCGGTCAATGCAACAAATGCTGAATCTGATTTCATCACGGCCACGGTTGATTTTGGAGACGGATACGTGGAAACCGCGGAGGTTTCTCTTCTTTCGCCTCTCACAAACACTCCTTATTTTGAAATGGTCTTGGGTGGAAGCACTGGAGCTTATGAAGCCAGCCTCATTTTCATTGATTCCTACATTTATGCAGCGGACGGGCAGTACACTGTTCAAATTTGTTTCAACGACACTTTTGCCGACGTCTGCAGTGATTTGGAAGTCACGGTTGGATTGGCCTTCACGGAATTTCCAACGGATCAAACTTTGGCCCTTGCCGACACTTTGACTGTTGAGGCTCAAGCAGAAGTTTACGATTCCGCTTCAACTTTGCTCACCAGCTCCATTGATTTTGGAGATGGAAGCACGGAAGTTTTGACGGTGGACCTTGCCAGTGGTGCCACTTCTACGACTTCTTCAAGTGGACATGTGACTGTCACGGCGGACACGACGGCGCGCACCATTCATTTGGCTGCCTCTCATGTCTATTCAACTCCTGCACCTTACGTGGTTGAAATTTGCATGAACGATGGAGTGCACGCTGAATTGTGTGACACTTTCAATGCTCGAGTGGGAGCTTGGGTGACGATGAGCAGCATGGGCGATTCCACTCTCACTTTGGGTGGACCTCTGGGCTACACGGCTTCTGGAACTCACACGGTTCTTTCCGCGACCACTTACGATTGGTCCGTGAACTTTGGAGATGGCACAACAAGCAGTAGCACCTTGGATGTTTTGACGGAAGGAACGACAGAAACTGTGGATGAAATCACGTTCAGTGCGGTTTCCGGAGTGATTGCCGTGAGTGGAAATCACACTTACGCTGCAGCGGGTTCTTACACGGCAGAAGTTTGTGTGACTTACGCAACTTACGAGGCCTGTGACAGCAGTTTGATCACCGTGAATGCCGCTACTTCTGGTGGAGGAGGCGGAGGTTCTTCCTCAGGAGGGAGCAGCGGAGGCGGTGGTGGAGGTCTCAGTGACTCTCGTCAGGATTCTGTTGAAAGTGGTTCTTCTAGTGTCATTCTGAGTTCAGATGACGAAGAAGACGTGGAGTACGATGACTTGGCTGATTTGATTCGAGATGATTTGGACAGCGATTGTGAAGATGCTTTTGCTGATACGGATGGCCATTATGCGGCCGGCAGCATTTGTGTGTTGTACGAAGATGGCATTGTGGACGGAAAATCTGAAGACAGCTTTCAGCCAAATCGAGTGATCACGCGAGCTGAATTTTTGAAGATGATTTTGAATTACGCTGGCATTGATGTGGACGGAGTTGAGGGAGTGCGTTATTCAGATGTCAGTCAGGATTCTTGGTACTATGAGTACATTGGCTATGCCACTTCAATCGGATTGATCCAAGGCTATCCAGATGGAACTTTCAAGCCCAATCAAGGGATCCGAAGGATTGAAGCTTTGAGCATGCTCTTGCGCACAGAAGATGCTGTTAAAAAGTACGATGCAGATGAAAAAACGGGACTCATGGATGTGGATCCAAGCGCTTGGTACTCTGACCTTGTTTTCACGGCTTTGGAATTGGGGCTCATGGAGGCTTATTCCAACGACAGTTTCCAAATACGAAAAAGCCTAACTCGAGCTGAAACGGTCGTTTTACTTAGAAAAGCCCAATACGTTTTTGGACGTTAAGCTTTTAGAGCTTCAAATAGTTTTTTCCAATCTTCAAAACCCAGACGTTCCGCACGAATGTCTGGGTTTATTTCTAAACGCGCAAAAAGTTCTCGCAAAACTTCTGCACTGCCGTATTG
>CAYGAB010000100.1:0-3738 GCA_964347725.1 uncultured Candidatus Peribacteria bacterium
ATTAAGTATTGCTTAATAGTTGCCGTATCTAGTTCTCTATCTCCAATTAGACTGTCTAAATGTTGCCTAACGGCGGGAACAGAAACTCCATACAACTCTGCCATCATTTTTTGCGTCATCCAGATGTTCTCATCCTCATACCGTAGTTCAATGTTTTGCGAATTATCGCCAGTTGCCGATACAAAGCTAAGGTATTCCGCTGCTGATGAGCGAATGGAGGTATTTTTTGAAGGTTTTTTGAATTTCGTCATGTTTTTTAATTATGTCGTTCGCTGTCTGCCACAATTTTCAATATCCTAGCATTCGAGCTTTGGAATTGCCAGAATTGCCGGAAGGTGAGTTTTCTTAATCTTCCTATTCTGATTCCAGCCAAGTGGTGTAGGCTTTCCCTTCATTGGTTGGCAGCCATCCGTCCTCTTCTGGGTTTCTGTCTGGAGTGGTGATCCACGTTCTAAATACATCTGGAGGATCGTAGTCGTATTCCATGTACACAAAGAAATCGAAATAACCTTCGCGAACCACGGTGTTTTCAAGGAATTGACATTGCTCTATTCCTGCGTCGGTCTTGCAATATTCCGTGCATGCGAGTGTTTTTTCGACCTCTTGGTTGAGGTCAATACGCATTCTCAAAAGGTAGCCTTCAATTTTGTCAGGTTCACCTGACACGTAAATCAAACCTATGTCGTCAACTTGTTCACGCATGGAGTCTCCTTCGTAACCCAATAAAGCGCTGCACACGTCTGCGTTGAGGATTAATTCTTCTTCCTCTTCTGGCGATGAGGTGTCGCCCATGCTGGATCCGGAATCGTCGCTGTTGTTGGTGTCTTCGCCTTCGTTTCCTTGATCTCCTTGAGTGTAGAGGCCGGTGTCTGGCCAATGTTCAGGAGAGGAGCCGCTGTCTTTTGGTATTTTGAAATGTTTGGTGCTGGGCGCGGTTTCCAATTGGCAAGCGCTGAGGGCCAAGCCCAAGTAAAGGGCAGAATCTAGAGGTCTCATGGGACGGGGTTAAGGGTCCTCATGCTCTCTCAAGAATGGATTTTCTGCCAATTCCGCTGTCTTTTTCAAGGTTTAAAATGCGGTGTCAGAGCGTCGTCGACACCAATCCAAGTGCGTCCAAAACTTTGCGTTCCACGTGGCGGTTTTCCCCTTCAAAAGGAAAATTGTGAATGAAGAGGGCTGGGTTGTAATTGAGTTCCAAAATGCCTGCATTTTCTGAATCGGCGGGCTGGCTGAAATCTTTTGCAATCACGTCGACTCCACAGATGATGGCGCCCAAAGATTGAGTCGCTTTCACGGCCAGCTGTTTGTAGGTTTCATGCACGGAATCTGTGAGGTCGCGGCTTTCTCCGCCGGTGCTGATGTTTGAGTTTTTTCTCAAAGCGACGTGTTGGCCCAGGCTTGGCACACTGGAGGAGGTCAAAATTTGTTCTTCCAATATGTCTTCTTCAATGTCGCCAAGTTGAATGATTTCAAAGGCTTTTGTGTGACCTGTTCCTCGGCGAGGGTCTTGGTTTTTGCTGGCCACCAGTTCTTGGATGCTGTGAATCCCATCTCCCATGACGTGAGCAGGAATGCGTTCCAAGACCGCCACACATTCTCCGTCTATGACCAAAAATCTGGCTTCTTTTCCTTCTAAAAATTCTTCCACCAAAACTTCAATGTCTTCGTCAAAAGCAACTTGCAGTGCGTGTTCGTATTCTTCAATGACGGGATTTTCTGACATGAGCGTTACCCCCAATCCGTAATTGGTGCTGTTTGGTTTCACGACCCACTTGCCATTTTTGATCTGTTCGTAGGCTTCTAGCGCACTTTCTAGGTGATTGAAGCTCATGCCTTTTGGAGTGGTGATTCCTGCTTCTTCCAGCATCAATTTTGTGATCTTCTTATTCCCGAGAAGCTCGCTGGTCACGTAGCTGTCCAGGCGAGTTTTGGTGGCTTGTCGAATGTATTCGGTTTGTTTTCCGCGGCGGAGTCGTATGAATTGACTTTGTGCGTCTAAAATTTCCACCTCACATCCGCGGATTTGAGCTTCTTGGATCAAGATTTGAGTGGACAATTCCATGACTAAGAAAGTAAAAAATTATGGTGTTTTTCGGCCAGTTCTAGCCCGAGTTCGATGAAGGATTTTTCTTCCAGAGCTTTTAGAATTTTCTTCCAGGGTGGCTGCATGGTCAGTGAATCCACGTATTCTTTTCCCAAGGCTTGGGCCAAGGGTTCTAGAGATTTTATGAAAGCTTCAATTTCTTTTAAATCTTTGGCTTGCGTAGATTGCCCGTAGAGAGCTACCCATTGCTGTTTTTGTGTGCTTTTTTCCAATTCTTCTTTGGAAAGTGGGGGGCTTTCTCTGAGCAGGCAGTCCGTCAAAACCAGATGTAAAAAATACATTGCTTGTGGATTCACACCCGTTGGTTGAAAAGGATCCACGTCCACCATCCGAACTTCCACGTATTCTAGAGGCCCGAGAATGGGTTTGAGTCGGATGGAGAAGTAGTATTCGGCTGGAATTTGAAGCAAATTTGAGTTGAGTCCGTGTCCAAAATAATCTTCGTGAGGCGTTTCCAAAGCTTTTTTAATGTCTCGAATTTGGCTTTGATAGTCGTTGAAGCTCACGTCGATTTTGGCGGGATTGCTGTAGCCACAACGGCTGAGTCGCAAAGAAACCGCGTCTTTTCCGCATTCTTTCATTTTGTTGCAGGAATAACTTTCGTGTTTCACGGGGGAGGCTCCTAAGAGGTAGGTGAGCACCCACCGGATCCGAATGAAATTTCTCATCATGCCCATCATTCGTTCTTCTTTTGTCCCGGGCAAATGCGTGCACACTTCCTCATCAAAAGAGTAATTGTAGTGCACACCGCAAATCGTTTGCATGGCTTTTCCGTAGCGGAATGCGAGACCTTCTCGGTACAGGCTTTTGGCTTTGCCTTCTGGCGAATCTCCAAATTGGGCGATTGGAATTTTGTCTGCATCAGGAAGAACGCAAGGCATGCTGAAGGGCCACATTCTTTCGTCTCCCAAAGAGTGAGCTGTTTTTTTGTGCCAAAGTTCCAATTCCTCCAAGGTGGCTTTTAGGCTTGAAAGTGGATTGGTGATTAGCTCCAGCTGGCTTTCAGAAAAATCCGTGGTGAGGTTGGGATTGTTCAAAGGGGAGCCCAGAGCTTTTGGGTGAGGGCTGAGGGCTAGGCTGCCGTCCAAATTGATTCGCAAGCTTTCTCTTTCGATTCCGTGGAGTCCTTTGGCAAGTGATTTTATGAGGTTTGAATTGAGGGGGATCATTGTTTGTGTTAGGCTGAATTCGCCGCTCATTTTCCTCCATGACGCTTAAAAAGGCCAGAGCCAAAAGCAAATCCACGCCCATTTTGAGGCCAGTTTCACGAATTTTGATGATGGATCGTTTTCCGTCGGTCTTTTTTCTGACGGTCTTGGTCTCGGTTTTGGGATTGTTTTTGTGGGTGATTTCTCCTTTTTTGCCCATGCTGATTTATGCGGGGCTCATTGTGGTTTTGTTCCATCCTGTTCACGATATTTTTTTGGAGGGCACTCGTCAAAGAGCTTGGCTTGCGGCTATTTTCTCTACTTTATTTGTGGTGTTGGTCGTGCTCACGCCTTTGGCACTTTTTGCGGTTTTTACGGTTCAACAGGCCGTGGACGCTTACGCACTTTTTGAGGCTAAGTGGCAGTCTTTGCATTTTGGTTCAGATCAAGCGGGTCTTTTGGCGCAATCTGTCTTGGATAAATTTC
>CAYGAB010000101.1:0-3719 GCA_964347725.1 uncultured Candidatus Peribacteria bacterium
CCTCTGGAGATTGCCGTGATTCGTGCGACACATCCTGTGGCCGTGGCCGTGGCCGAAATTCCAAGCTCTGCTCCAATCAAGCGTCCAGAGGGACTTGCCATGCCGACCAAAGACTCAAGTAAAGCTCCTCAAGATTTATTGCAAAAAGTGGCTCAGGCCATTCAAACGTCGGCGGTGAAACAATCTTTTTTAGCGGGAAGTCTGGATAAAATAGAAAATGGGAAAATCCACATGCACTTCACGACTCAATTCCACTGGGAAAAGGTGCACGCGCCATCGGCCATGTCAGAAATCGAGGAAGCTTTTAAAAAAGTGAAAGGAGAAGATTTAAAATTCTTTCCTGAATTACGCCAAGCCGCCTTGGTTTCTGAGAATGCTGGAGTAGAAAGTTTGGGCTGGGAAACGGTGGAAGAGCCCATTTAATCCTGCACGAATGGATGCTTTGAATGTTTTGTGGCCGGTTCGCCAAGAATTAGATCGGCTTGAATTAAAACCCAAAAATATCACGCACATTGCCGGGTCCAAAGGCAAAGGCAGCACCGCTCACCTTTTGGCGCTTTTGTTGGAACGACGGGGCTTGAAAGTTGGTCTTTTTACTTCGCCTTTTTTTGAAAATCCGCGAGAGATGGTTCAAGTGAATCACAAGTTGGTTTCGGCGGAAGATTTTGACCGTGCGATGGACAAAGTGGACAAAAATTTGAGTGAATTTGAACGCTGGACTTTGGCGGCCCTGCTGATTTTTCAAAATCAGTCTTGCGACCACGTGATTTTGGAATGCGGTTGGGGTGGGGCAAGAGATGCGACCAATGTTGTGGAGAAAAAACGCCTCACAATTTTGACCCACGTGGAACTCGAGCACCTCGGAATTCTTGGTCACAATCTGGAAGAAATCGCTCAGGAAAAATTAGGGATTTGCCGAGCTGGTGTGCCTTTGATCACGCTGGCCAATCAAGCTCCCGAGGTTTTTCAAGCCATGGAGTCCAAAAAAATAAGCCCCATTTTAGCACCGGATTTGGTGCTGGGCTGGCACCACCCTGACAACACCGGCTTGGCCCTTGCGGCCTTTGAAAATTTTGGATTTGCCATGAGGCCGGAAGACGCTGCAGCGCTGGCAAACTTTCAAATTCCTGGACGATTTGAAATCCAAAAAATTGGCATTCACACCCTGATTTTGGACGGAGCCCACACCTACGACAGCCTTCATTTTACCCAAGAACAGGCTCTGCGTTACGCCCTAAAAGAAAATCTAGAAGAACCTTATTACGCCGTGCATATTTTGAGCGACAAACCGCGTGACTTGCTAAATTTATTTCCAGAAAATCGACGCATTTGGATTGAATTGCAAGAGCCGCGAGCCAGTCAGAAACCTGAAAAATGGGCTGAAGAAAGTGCCGAGGATTTTTTGCAAAACATTGGGAAAATCACTGTTCCAACTTTGTTCGTGGCAACGGGTAGTTTTCGACTGGTGAATGCCTTTCACCGGCTCGTTTAGTGATTTATTTATTGGGCCAACGTGGGTCCCAAGTGGTGCGTTGGGTGAAGATCCTTGGATTGGTTTCCCATTTTTCTTCGTAATGTTTGTTGGTGATGTCTTCGGTCAAAATGCCTCCCAGGAATCGTGCGGCATGACGGTTCAAGCGAATGACTCCATTCTCAATGACGTCCACCGTGGAACCCGTGGCTTTGATCAAATTTTCCGTGAGAGCCAAGCTCGCCGTCACAACCCGTGTGGCGGCCTTGAATGGGCGAAGGGCAACGATGTCTTTTACACCTCCGATGAGCTGAACAATTGGCTGCACCACGGCTTCTTTTATGTCTTTAACTGGAGCCTTCCAAGTGTCTTCCAAAACTCCCAAAGTTAAATCTCGAGTGGCATCTATGGTGGCAGCCAAGGGCACGGCAAAAACATTGGTTGGCATCTCTTTAGCCCCTTCCCAAGCCTCGTGGGCTTTTGCCTTAATCTCATCCATTATTTTTGTTTCCGACATCTGTTTTTATTTTTATTTCCATTTATTCTAACACAGTTTTCATAGATTTTCAATCACGGCCCAAGTGAGCTCTGCCATTTCGGCACGGGTGAACCACTTTTTTTGGGTGAAATCGGCGGGGAGAAGATTGTGTTGTTGGCCCCACCAAACGTAGACTTGGTACCAAGGTTCTGAGTTTGGCAGATTGGCACCATTGGCATCGGCGAGCATCATGAGCGCCACCAAATTACGGATTTTTTCGTCGGCGTCTTTGGAGTCGTAAGAACACAGCGCTGTGTCCAAAACCGTGAGCGAACAGAATTCCGCCGCCTCGGCGTGAGTGATGACTTTGTAAGGTTGAAAGCGATTTCCGTCACTTTCCAAATCGAGTCCGCGTTCGGCCAAAGCGTTCACGGCGACTTCAAAATGATCGCCCTTTCGAACGTCTGTGAAAGGCCCCTCTCCCAAAAGTTTTGGCTCCACGGTCACGAAGCCTTTGCTTTCATAAGTTGGAATCATGGTGACTTCGCCGTTTTCCTCTTTGAATTCCGTTGGACCGAGGGGCGCGATCACGGTGCGGTCAAAATAATCTGCAAAACTGGCCGCGAGCGTGTCTTCATCGGGATGATTTGCCGCCACATTGCAGCCGTTGAATTGCAACACGGCGTCTTCAGAAAAAATGTCGGAGGGCAATTCGTAGATGGAGGCCGCACGGTAGTTTTCGTCAAGGACGGGATCATTGGCGTAAAGTCCGCCGTTCACTCCACCGTCTTGATTCACGTAAAGTCCCACGTGATTTCCGTGTCCAAAATACTCAAGATGAGGAATGGGACCGTAGGTGTCAAAGTGCGTTTTGAGGGCAGCCACAAAGTCGTCGCCATCCGTGAGTTGGTAAATGATTCCGCCATTTTTTGCCTCATAAGTTTCAGCCGATTTGACGAACATGGATCCAGAAGTTCCGCCCTCGCCCACCAGCAAAATCGTCTCTCCGCCTTTGCTGGGCCAAGTGGAATCGAGTAAAGTCAAAACGGAGGCTTGAGAATTTTCTGGCGTGCCGCAAGCCGTGAGAAAGAGGGTGCCGAGCACTAAAATTGAGAGGAATTTTTTCATGCGTTGAGGAGGTCAAGAGCGGCGTTTTCGTCCAGGATTTCCACCCCTAGTTCTTGGGCTTTGCTGAGTTTGCTGCCTGCCTCTTCTCCAGCGATCAGAAAGTCGGTTTTGGCACTGACGGATCCACTGACTTTTGCGCCGGCCATTTCTAGGCGACGCTTCATTTCATCTCGAGCGAGCGTCAAGGTTCCCGTGATGACAAAGGTTTTTCCAGCCAAACCGGACTTCATTTCTTTTTTGGGTGGCCAGGTGAATTGCAGTCCGAGACGATGGAATTTTTCCAGCAGTTGAACGTGGTAGGGCTCGCTCACCCACTGCAGCACACTTTCCGCAATTTGAGTTCCGAATCCGTGGATGTTTTCCAAATCGTCTTGAGAACAGTGGCGCAAAATGTCCAACAATTCTCCTGGTGTGAGAGGCTCATCCGGCTGGAAAGCTCGTTCTCGGAGAAAATCCACCAAAGTCTTCGCGACTTGCTCGCCGATGTGCCGAATCCCGAGGCCAAAAATGAATCGTGCCAAATCCACGCTGCGCCGAGCTTGAATCGCGCTCAAAATGTTCTGGGCTCGTTTTTGCTTGAAAAATGGCAATTCCAAAAGCTGCTCTTCCGTGAGCAAATAGAAATCCGCAAAGTCATGCACA
>CAYGAB010000102.1:0-3688 GCA_964347725.1 uncultured Candidatus Peribacteria bacterium
GAATCTACGGCATCAAAATCAAGACCAGCGGCACAAGCGACCAAGTGAGATTGGATCTGGGCTTCCATCTCAGCAGCCTTATCTTTTTTATACGAATCCCAACACATCGGACCTACAGCAGAAAAGCAAAGTAGACCAGCCGTCAAACGAGCAGCATTCAATGCCAACCGTTCTCTAGTGCCCTGTTGAACTTTTCGAAGCGCAAAGAAATTGTCCTCCTTAGTTTTGAGGTGAATCGCACGCAACTTTTTGCCCTGCAAAAGCGGATACAAATCGTTCAAAATAGCATGAGTAGGAACCTGCTTGACACCCGGATTAGCCTCGTTGAGCAATTGTAAAATGACTTTGTCGTAAACCCACTGCCCATCCACGCCCAACTGAATGGGACGGCCATGAACCAAATCCGCCACACGCAAAGCGATTTCAGAAAGTCCGTAAGCTCTATGACTCGCTCCACCATCCTCAGCGGAACAGAAATGCTCTGGCACGGTGTCCAGAATTTTCGTTTGGAAAGCCGAATCAGCCTGAGCCCTTTTCCACAACAAGAAAGCCACCTGAAGGGAAAAATCGGCCGCGTCAGGAGCCAAAACTCCAGGCTCGAATCCTTCAAACAAAATCTCTGGGGTGATGGGGCCCGCTGGCGTAGAGGGACTTTGATCCACAGTCTCAATCCGCTCAAAAAGTGCACGGTGAGCTGGCTCGTCCTTCCAAAAACTCACGCAAAATTGTTCTGGTGTGAGGTTCAGTTCCTGCCGAATCAAAACTTCCAAATGCAACTTTTGCTGATCGGGAGAAAGATAGTCCGTGCCATCGCCCAAAGGCTCGCCATTGAACCACTCGCTCAAGTGCGGACCCAAAACAATCTGAACCCTGCCCTCGGGATTTTGCGCGTGAGCGTGATCCACCAAGGCTAAAACCGCATCATCCGTGTAGATGGAATCCGGCTTTTTTCCAATCCGAGGCCACTTGCCCAGATAAATCGCGTGACGATTGTTCGCCCAAGGCACACGTTCTTTGATGGAATCTGAAAAAGCATCGTCATTTTTCTTCAAAGGCTCCATCGCCACACGCAGGTCATGGGGCAGAAATTCCTCGATCGGCGTGTCCAAAAGTCTGTCCAAAAAAGCCATACAAACCAGGGTCAAAATCGGCAGGCCAGCCTAACACAAGCCTTGACCCTTTGTAAAATACATTGCATTGTAGGCGCATGATCAAAATTCGTGCTGAGCTCATTTCAGAACAATTTCACGGACTGCCCGCTTTTCGGCTCAAACAAATGGAAGCCGCGCTCTTTCAAGATGGCGTGAAGGGCTGGAAAGACATCAGCACGCTGCCGCTCGCCATGAGAGAAGCCATAGAAATCCCCTGGATGAGTTTCCCAAAATCCAAAGTGTTTTGGAGCGAAAAAAAAGACACGGCCAAAGCCATTCTCACGCTGGAAGACGGCCAAGAAGTGGAAAGCGTTTTGATGGAAAATCGGCGCGGACAGTGGACGATCTGCGTCTCCTCCCAGGTTGGATGCGCCATGGCCTGCACCTTTTGCGCCACCGGGAAAATGGGATTCGCGCGCAATCTCACCCAAGATGAAATCGTGGACCAGTACCGATTCTGGAAATCCTACCTGCAAGAAAATCCTCAGCTGCCCGAACGCATCAGCAATGTGGTTTTCATGGGAATGGGCGAACCCATGGCCAATTACGAAAACGTCAAAGCCACGCTGCAAACCTGGTTGCGCCACACGGACTTGGGCCTGACGCACATCACCGTTTCCACCGTGGGGCTGCTGCCGGTGCTCGCCAAACTCATAGAAGACCCCGACTGGCCGCGCGTTCGCATTGCCCTCTCGCTCCACAGCGCCGACAACCAAACCCGAAAAGAAATCGTCCCCACCTCTCACGACCAATTCCTTCCTCAATTTGAAAACTGGTGCCGCGAGTACCTCCGCCGATCCGGAAATCGTCGCCACCACCTCACCTTTGAGTACGTCATGTTGCAAGACGTGAACGACACGCCCATGCACGCCAAAAAACTCGCCGATCTGGTGAATCGCCTCGGCCACGTTCGGGTCAACTTGATTCCCTACAACTTCACCGATCTAGGCTTTCAACGCAGCATCCACGAACGCACTCAGGCCTTCAAAGAAATCCTCGAATCCGCCGGTGTGACCGCCACCATCCGCAAAACCATGGGAGACGACATTGCCGCCGCCTGTGGCCAATTGATTACGATTGGGGGTTCAGAGCCTAAAGTGTGTTGACGAGCATTTCCGCTGCCTCACATTCTTTTTGGTGCTCACCTGCTTCTTTCATCGCAAACTGATGCTGTGCTTCCTTTTTCTCTGCCTGTTTGCAAGCAAGCATGTTGTCTAAGACTTGTTTTGGAATTGCAGGCATTTTTTATGGTCGGGGATTGTAGACTCCATGGGCTAGGTCATACAGGAAAACCTGAAACTGATTGTCCTTAGTAACAGAAAACCCAAGCTCTGCACGGCGCTTAAGCTCGACCAAATTATTGGTGCCTCGAGCAGCCTGAACGCCAAACCCATACTCTTGAAGGGTCAAACTCTGTTCTGGCACAAGTTTGATCAAGGCTTGATATTCTCGTTCCACCCCTTGCCATTCGCTTTGAGAAAACAAGTTCTCCATTCTTTGATTCGCATCAGCACGGAATTGAGCCTGCAGTTGATTGAATCTACCTGTAAATGATCCAACGTCAGTATCAGAGATATCGAAATCAGATGGATGGGCCAACATCAATTTGAGCCCTTCATAAACTATTTGATCCGTGAGCCCTTTCACATCACTCGCTTTATAAGTGATTTGCTTTCCATCTTTTGCCGTCTCAGTCATGACCAAAGAACTGCCATCGAGCTGGAAATCCACTGATTTGGCACCAGTAAAAGCACATGGAGAAGGCCCAGGACCATATTCAAGCTTCATGGGGACTCCATTTTGAGTTAACAAATCCTGCTCGAACCCCAATTTGTTTGAGTCCAGCCAAACCTGAGCATCTGGAGTGGCCGTCACATCAAATGTATTTTTTGGTGCATCCTGTTTCACCTCCGGGGTATTTTGTGGAGTTTCTGCCATAAAAATTAGTTTGAAAAATCAGATAATACTACCACATTTAAGGCTAAAATGCAAAACAATCCCATCCGCAAAGACATTGTCGCCTGGGGGTCAGGGGTGAGTGCATGCTCACCATGCAACGGTTTGCAATTTGCGCCACTCAAAAGACGAGCCTTGCAGTGGGATTTTTGCTAGAATCTGAGCAGGATTTAACCTGTTAACCATGCAAAAGATCTCAGATGAAGAACTCCTAAGGCGCTGCAAGCAATTTGGACAAAGAGCTCTGCTCTGGCGACGAAAATTCATGGGCCTCCTTCCTGAAGTGAACCGGCGAAGTTTGTACAAGAAAAAAGGCTGCACGAGTATTTTTGAATTCGCGGCTAAATTGGCCGGCATTTCGGAAGAACAAGTGCGGGTGGTGCTGCGCCTAGAGAAACGTTTTGAAAAAACTCCCACCCTACAAAAATTGCTGGTCGCCGGCGAAGTTAGCGTGCACAAACTGGCACGAGTGGTTTCCATTGCGACTCCAGACAACGAAGAAGCCTTGGCAGCTCAGGTGAAAGAGCTACCAAAAATGGCCTTAGAAACTTTAATTCGAGATCAAAAAAGTCTGCCCGGGC
>CAYGAB010000103.1:0-3669 GCA_964347725.1 uncultured Candidatus Peribacteria bacterium
GGGTTGGACAGTACGGAAAATCTTTCAGAAACGAAATCACGCCAGGAAACTTCATCTTCCGAACTCGGGAATTTGAACAACTTGAAATTGAATATTTTGTGCGACCAGAAGAGGTTGATCAGCACTTCGAGAGTTGGGTGGCCGAATACCAACGCTTTTTCAAATCTCTAAACATTTCAGATGAGAGGCTAAGGTTGCGTTATCACGAGGCCGACGAACTTTCTCATTACTCAAGCAAGACCGTGGATTTTGAGTACGAATTCCCGTTTGGATGGGGCGAATTGATGGGAATTGCCTACCGAGGTTGTTTTGACCTTGAGCAACACACCAAGTTTTCTGGTGAAAAATTGCAGTACAGGGATCCTCAAAGCAATGAGGTTTTCACTCCTCACGTGGTCGAGCCAGCCTTGGGACTAACCCGATTGTTTTTGATTCTACTCTTGAACGCTCATGAAATTCAGACTTTAGAAAATGGAGAAGAAAGGACGGTGCTCCATTTTAGCCCGAAAATTGCTCCAGTGCAGGTCGCCGTTTTCCCTTTGCAGAAACAATTGAATGAAAAAGCCCACGAACTCTACAAAAAACTCAAAAAACAATTCCGAGCCGAATACGACGACAGCGGCGCCATCGGAAAACGCTACCGTCGGCAGGATGAGATTGGAACGCCCTTCTGCATCACTTTTGATTTCGAGTCTTTGGAAGACGGAGCGGTGACTTTGCGAGACCGAGACAGCATGAAGCAAGAGCGCATTAAAATAGAAGATATTGCAGAGCATTTGGCGGAGCTTTTGAGTTGAGAAGAGAGAGCTTTTCTGTTATAATTAACAGATTAAATAAAGCTCAGACATGGAAAATTATAAGATTTGGCTAGAGAAAGCCGTTTCCCTGCTACACCAAAGCTTTGATTTTCTGAAAAACGGGTGGCATTTCACTCAAGATTATTGGGCCTGGATGATTGGACTGCCAGTTTTAGCCTACTTTGGCACACAATTTTTGGTGTGGTTGATGCGTGAACTTTACGACAACTGGGTGTCCAAACATCGAGTTTACATTTTGGTGACCATGCCCCGTGAAGAAAGCCAAAAAGACAAAGAAAATGCCACTGAAAAAGATTTCAGAGAGAAAATAGGGATCATGGATCAGCTCTACCGTGGCTTGAGTGAAATTCGTGAATTGAATCTCGGAAATCAAATCATGGTTTGGCTGACTCAACGCCACTCAGTCTCTTTTGAGATTCACGCCAAGTACAAGTCCTTGAGTTTTTACGCCTCAGTTCACCCTTATTATGCTGAAATTCTGGAAAAGCAAATCACCTCTTATTATCCAAACGCAGGAATTGAATACGTGTCAGCTCCGAGTTTGGACAGCGACGACAAGGATGGAAAGAAAATTTCTGAATTTGTAAAAGGCTACTACCTCTACCTAAAACAATTGAATTGGTTTCCAATCAAAACCTACAAAACCATTGAAAACGACCCATTGAACGGATTGACGGACGTACTCTCCAAAATCCAAGAAAATGAAAAAGCCATGATCCAGTTCATGATCAGAGCGAGAAAGTCTACCTGGCAAATTGAAGCCCGAGCCTACGCAAGCTCCCTGTTCAAAGGGCAAAAACCAGGCGCCGGAAATGGATTTTTAAGAAAAATCTTCAGCGGAATCACTTGGTTTTTTAGGGCACTCATTTCTGGAGCCACTCAAGCCGATAAATCCAGCAATGCGCCAGGGGCCAACGGAGGAGACCACTACGTTCGTATGTTGCAAACCACCGAAGAACAGGCAAAACACATGGGAGAAAAAGCCAATCAGGTTGGATTTGACACCGTGATTCGAATTTTTGCTTCCTCAGATAAAGGAGAGGCTCGTTGTGATGAAATTTTGAATGGTTTGTTTGTGGCTTTTAACGCAACCAAAGACGCCGCTTCAAACTGGTTTCAGGCTCGACGCATCATTCTTTTTGATTGGCTCAACACATTGATTTTAAAAAACAGTGCCGAAAAACGGAAGTTTCGACAGTTTGAGAAAACTTCCATTTTGGTGCCAGAAGAATTGGCGTCCATTTTCCACTTTCCTTCGACTCGTTACAACTACACTCCTGTCATTCGATGGTTGGCCTACAAGGTTTTGCCTGCTCCAACGGACTTGAGTGAGGAAGGCATTTTGCTTGGAAACAACGTCTACCGTGGAGTAAAGAGAGCGGTGCATTTCCCAAGAAAAGACCGTCGTCGTCACCACTACGTCATTGGGCAAACGGGAACGGGTAAGTCGGCCTACATCAGTTGGATGGCTAGGCAAGACATCATGAATGGAGATGGGGTTTGTGTCGTGGATCCGCATGGAGATTTGATTGAAGACATTTTGCAGTACATTCCAAAAGAACGCGCTAAAGACGTGATTGTCTTTGATCCCGCCGATCACGATAGGCCGATGGGACTCAACATGCTCGAAGCAAAAACGCCGGAACAGCAGGACATGGCGTCCAGCCAGGCCACAGAAATTTTCATTAAAATCTTCGGTGACGAAATCTTTGGCCCTCGAATTCAGCACTATTTTAGGAATGCTTGTCTCACTTTGATGGAAGATCCAGACGAAGGAGCCACTTTAATCGACGTTCCGCGAATCTTTGTGGACGAAGAATTCATGCGTTACAAGGTTGCGAAAGTTAAAAATCCAGTGGTGAAATCATTTTGGGAACACGAGTACGCCAACACGGGCGATCGAGAACGTCAAGAAATGATCCCTTATTTCTCTGCGAAATTCGGACCTTTCATCACGAATTCAATCATGCGCAACACCATTGGTCAGGCCAAATCGGCCTTCAATGTGCGTGAAGCCATGGATCAACAAAAAATCCTTTTGATCAACCTGTCCAAAGGGAAGTTGGGAACCTTAAACACGCAGCTTTTGGGATTGGTTTTGGTCGCTCAAATTCAGATGGCCGCCATGAGTCGAGTGGACACTCCAGAGGAAGATCGAAAAGATTTCTACCTCTACGTGGATGAGTTCCAAAACTTTGCCACGGACACTTTTTGTTCGATTCTTTCAGAAGCTCGTAAGTACAAATTGATTCTGATCATGGCGCATCAGTACATCAATCAGTTGACCATTTCAAAATCGGGCAGCACCAACACTCAAATTCGAGACGCCGTTTTTGGTAACGTCGGGACTCTCCAATCCTTTAAAGTGGGGGCGGAAGACGCCGAATACTTGGCCAAGGAATACGCTCCAGTTTTGAGCGAGCAGGACATCATTGGGATTTCCAACTACAAAGCCTACATGAAATTGAACGTGAACAACGCGACTTCTCGACCTTTTTCCATGGATACGATTTTTGATGAAACGGGTGCGAATTCAAAAGTTCGAGACATTGTGAAGCAATATTCTCGCATGAAATACGGAAGAAAACGTGAATTCGTGGAGCAAGAAATTGCCGTGCGAATCGGGGTAAAAGTAGAAGAGCTTGGCGCGGACGTGAAAGCCGACTACACTACGGCCACAACGCCCGAAACTCCAAGCACTCCTGATGCCCTATAACTGGAAAAAAATCCTCCTTCCGCTTTCGACAGGCCTAGCGCTATTCTTGCTCGTCAGCTTTGTGTTTGCGGATGAAATCAAAGAGGCTTACACAGAAACTCAAATTGAAGATTCCGTGGGAGACGATCTGATTTC
>CAYGAB010000104.1:0-3660 GCA_964347725.1 uncultured Candidatus Peribacteria bacterium
TTCCGAAGCCGACAAAAGCAAAATCTCCACCGATTCTTTGGTCGCTGCCATTTCTGAGTCCCACCCAAAGGTCAAAAATGGCCAAGGTTTGAGCGCCACGGCTGACCACTTGAAACGCACCGTTGGCGCAGGAGATCTGGTTTTAGTGATGGGAGCAGGGGATGTGGGAGGGGTTTTGGAGGGAGTGTTTGACAACTTGTAAGCCTCCAACGCCTCCCTTCACGTATTTTTCACAAGTTCTTCATATCCACATCAAAAGTGGGCTTTAAAGTTGCAAATGAATTTGAAGGTCGGCCAAATTCCACTTTATTTCCAAATTAATACACTCCTTATGAAAAAGAAAAATATTCTTAGCAGCTTCTTGGTCCTTGGCATTATTGCAGCCGGTGCCAGCGGAGCTTCTGTCATCAGTGGCGCTTCTGCGGATGACACGAAAGACGACACGCAAATGGAACAGCCGGAAATGGGAAAAGGCATGTTCATGAAAAATGTTGATCGAAGCGTGGAGAAGATTGATAAGGGCGTGATCATCACTTTGACCACGGACGACGCAACTGAATTGGAGCGTCTGCAAGACATGACAAAAATGCCCAAGCGTGGACCTGGAGGGGATCTCATGGCGGAGGTGGATCAAGCTGTCGAGGTGATCGAAAATGGCATTCAGATCACTTTGACGTCAGAAGATCCAGAAACCGTTGAGAAACTACAAAACCTTCCTGAAGAGGGACCTTTTGGGCCTGGCCATGGTGGTGGACATGGGCTAAAACCTCCATTCTTCGGTGAAGACGTGACTCGTAGCGTGGAGGAGATTGACAATGGCGTGGTGATCACTTTGACTTCTGACGACGAAGACACGGTTGAGAAGCTACAAAATTTCCAGTGGGAGCCTAAGAAAGATTAAGCCTAGGCGTGGGTTCAGGGGCTGGCAAACCAGCCCCTTTTAAATTACAATTCAAAGCCAATGCACAAAACCATTCTCATCATTGAAGACGACGAAAAAATAGCTGACCTGATTCAACTGTATTTGCAAAAAGAAGAGTACCGAACCGTGCAAGCACACGATGGTGTGACGGGTTTAGAACTGGCCCTACGCATAAAACCGGATCTCATTGTGCTCGACCGCATGCTCCCAGAAATGGAAGGCCTCGACGTGCTCAAAAAGGTGCGCTCTCACTTGGACACGCCAGTGCTTATTTTAAGCGCCAAGGCCGACGAAATGGAAAAAATAATCGGTCTGGAGGTGGGTGCGGACGACTACCTCAGCAAACCCTTCAGTCCCAAGGAACTCGTGGCGCGTGTGAAAGCCATTTTGCGTAGACCCCGTGCCGCAAACCAAGCCGCGGATGTGCTGCGCTACAAAGACCTCACTCTCGACCCCAGTAAACTTTCAGTCCTGCAAAACAAGCTTTCCATTGCACTTTCTCCACTTGAATTCAAGTTGCTCCACACGCTAGCTAAAAACCCTGGCCGAGTGTTTTCACGCCAGCAACTCATGGAAGAAATCTACGAGGGCACAAACTTAATTTTTGACCGCACGGTGGACGCACACATTAAAAATCTGCGCAAAAAACTCAGTGACTCACCAAAACACCCGCGCTACATTGGCTCCGTATTTGGCGTTGGCTATAAACTCCTCGACCATGAAACTCAAACTACGAACTAAACTTTTTCTCAGTTACGCGGTGGTGATTTTATTCACGCTCACTTTGCTGAGCTATTTGGTGGAAGTGCAGCTCAGCAAGCACGTTCAAACTTTCTTCAAGGGTTTCGACGGCATGAGGATGGCCCTGCCCGAACGCCCGGGCGAGGTGTTTTTGGAAACGATTCAACGCTCCACATTTTTAACCGTACTCGGTGCCGCTGGCATCGCGATGCTGATCAGTTTCGCCATTACCGGTGTTGTCACTCGGCCCGTCAATCGCATGATCCGCGCGACCAAAGCCATCTCGCTAGGCAACTACGAGCAGCGACTGCCCATCGAATCCACGGATGAAATCGCAGACCTCAGCGAATCACTCAACTCCATGGCGGAGGCCCTTCAACGCCACCACTATTTGCAGCAACAGCTCATCACCAACGTGTCACATGAACTCGCCACGCCACTCACGAACATTGGCGGTTATTTGGAAGCACTGAGCGACGGCGTGATCGAAGACAAAAAACGCAGCGAAACTTTCGCGCTCATGAAAGAAGAAGTGGATCGCCTCAGCACCATGCTCACAGAAGTCCGCACACTTTCTCTTTTGGAACAGCCTCAATTCAACATTAAAATTGCGCCCCTGGACGTCCGCGACGCCACTGAAAAAATCCTGAAACAAATGAAGCCACAATTCGAAGCAAAAAAAGTTCCTCTCACCCTACACGACGAGCTAAGCAGTAAAACTTTCCAACTCGACAAAGATCGCTACACGCAAATTCTACTGAACCTACTCAGCAACGCACTCAAATACTCCGCGCCACACAAGCCGGTGAGCGTCAAACTCTCCGAAAAATCCGACAAAAAAAGCCTCATCGTGGAAGTCACCGACGAAGGCCAAGGCATTCCCGCCAAAGATTTGCCCTATATTTTTGAACGCTTCTACCGCGCCGACCAATCCCGCACCCGCAAAACCGGCGGCATCGGCGTTGGCCTCGCCATTGTAAAGCAACTCGTAGAAGCCCACGGCGGCCACATCACCGCCCAAAGCACCGAGGGCAAAGGCAGCGTATTTACGGTGGTAATTCCAGGTTGAAGTTTTGAGGCGAGATCAGTTTGACTCAGGTGATGTGGGAGGGGTGCTTGACTTAATCTTAAAATAAGGTATTGTCTCTTTCGAATCTAAAAAAGAGGAAGTACAATGGAAAAGCTGAACGTACAGAAGCCCATAGAAAACAGTTCTTGTATCAAGGATGATCTTGTAGAACGAATTCATCTCAATGTGAAGTATTTTTTACTGGGTTGTTTATTTGCCAGTGCTACCGCGAGACTCGTAACTACTGTCGAAGTTGGGAAAACAGATGATGCATTTCTAGCAAAAATAAAAATGCTTTGTGAGCCAACAAAAAGGTCGGATCCTTCTGCTACTGTTGGATCTGAAGAAGTGCATGAAAATCTATGGGATGCAATTACGGTTACTGATACCGAGGAAAAGAATTTTTTGATCAATTCTGATTTTTTCCAAATCAGTAAGATTCATGTATCTCCATCTCCTGACTTTGATGCTCAAGAACCAAGCTTGAGTACTCATTTGGCCCAGTTAACAGCTGAGCCGTTGATGAACTTGATTTTCTATAGAATTAGCACGCCGTATTTTGTGTACCGTGTTGTTGATTCAGATGCCAGGCGATTAGGTTTCGATCAAGCTTCTGTTCACAAAGGTAAGGTGTCTCTAGGGCTCCGCTGCCTAGTCGCCTTAGACAATGAAGGTGAAGTGGTGGAAGTTTTAAGGAGAGACCAGGAGTAGTTTCGGCCTGATTCCTCACACCCTCGGCCTGTAAGGTGGCGAAAAACTCACTAAATCTCCCTTTATGGATATTTTATATCCTTTCTCTATCCATAAGTCTCTGATTCTGTCAGCAGTAACATAATCTTTTTTAGATCGAGCATCTTGTATCTCTGCCATGGCTGAAAGTTCCTCATCGGTGAAATTGTAAACGCCACGATTTTCAATAATAGAAAAT
>CAYGAB010000105.1:0-3655 GCA_964347725.1 uncultured Candidatus Peribacteria bacterium
GTTTGGGTTGGAGTGATGATCAATGCTTTCAATTGGATTGATGGAGTGCCTGGAATGACGAGCGGCGTTGCGGTGGTTTCTTCTGGGATTTTATTGCTTTTGAGCTTGAGCGATTTCCACACCACGGATCAATCGGTGGCCATTGGACTTTCCGCGATGGTTTTTGGTGCGAGTTTGGCTTTTCATTTCTTTGATTTCCCTCCACCCAAGATGCTGATGGGGGACACTGGCTCCATGGTCTTGGGTTTTTTGATGGCCGTGATTGCCTTGATTTCAGGGGGCAAGGTGGCGACCACTGTTTTGGTCTTGAGTTTTCCGCTTTTGGATTTCATTTGGGTTATTTTGCGGAGAATTTTCAGAGGGCAGTCTCCATTCAAAGGAGATTTGTGGCATTTCCACCATCGTTTTTTGAAGGCTGGCTTTAGCCCTCGTCAGGTTGTCGTGATTTTTCTGGCTGGTTCTGGTCTTTTTGGAGCCTTGGCTTTGTTCGCTCAAAGTGACGGAAAATTGCTTCTGTTGGTCGCCGTTGTTGTACTCATGGCTTTTTTGGCAGCTTTTTTGTATAGTAAGCAAAGAACTAACCCCACTTTATGAATCGCCACTTCATTGTTCTTTCTTTCTTCTTGGTTTCATCTTTTCTCACAGCCTGTCAGGTTGCTAAGGCCCCCAGTTCGGATGAAGAGGGGGGAGGAGACGCGTCTTCTGCTGTCGAGTTGTCTGGAGAAGAGGATCTTTCTGCTCCACTTTTGGTCACCGCGCAGTTTTTGGCCGAAGAAGAATCTTACAGTTACAGTTTGGAATACGATGCCAATCTTTTGAGTTTGACCGATCAACGTTTTGACGGAGCCACGGAAAATGGAGCGAGTTTTAAGGTCAAAGGCAATGCGGAGATTGTCACTTTTACCGCTGTTGAAGCCGATTTGGCTTTTGCGAGTGAATTGAAAGACGGTCAATACTCCACGGTGGAAGAATCTTGCAGTGTGGAATATCGGGTGGTGCCGAATCAATTCAGTGCCACGGTGTTGCGCCTCAAAGCTTGTGAAGGACAAGACAAGGTGAAGGGCATGGCCGCTCTCAGTGCATTGCAAAACAGCGTTCAGGTTCAGAATCTTTAATCAAGGCTTGATGTCGGATCCCGTACAAGAAATAAAGCATCGCCTCTCGATAGAAGAGGTGGTGGCCACTTATGTTCCTTTGAAAAAAGCTGGGAAACATTTCAAGGCGAATTGTCCTTTCCATCAAGAAAAAACGCCCAGTTTTTACGTCAGCCCAGAACGGCAAATTGCCTATTGTTTTTCTTGTCGGAAGGGCGGGGATCTTTTCCAGTTCGTGCAGGAAATTGAAGGGCTTGATTTTAGGGGAGCTCTTGAATTGTTGGCGGAAAAAGCCAATGTGGAGCTTCCAAAAACCGGATTCAAGTCTGAACCAAAATTGCAGCAGGATGAGAAGGTTCGTCTGAAGTCCATCCACGCTGATTCGAGTACTTTTTTTGTTCAGTCTTTGTTCAATCCTGGAGCTGGAGAAAAAGTTTTGGATTACTTGAAAAAACGAGGTTTGACGGAAGCCAGCATTCGCACTTTTGAGATTGGTTTTGCTCCCGATTCCAAGGACGACTTGTACCGATTTTTATTGGACAAAAGTCACGAAAAAAATGATCTGCTGCAAAGCGACATGGTTCTGGCTAGAGACGCTCAGTCTCAAGACATTGTGGACCGCTTTCATTTGCGTTTGATGTTTCCCATTGCGGACACTCAGGGTGACGTGATTGCTTTTGGAGGGCGCGCTCTCAAGCAAGGCGATCAGCCAAAATACTTGAATTCTCCTGAGTCGGCGCTTTACGACAAAAGTCGTGTTTTGTACAACCTCCATCGAGCTAAAATTGCGATTCGAGCTCAAGACCGAGTGGTGGTGGTGGAAGGTTACATGGACGCCATTGCTTCTCACCAGGCTGGAGTGGAGGAAGTGGTGGCCAGTTGCGGGACGGCTTTGACGGAATCTCAGTTGAAATTGCTCAAGCGTTACACTCAGAAAATCTTTTTGGCTTTTGATGCGGATTCAGCAGGGCAAGATGCTTTGCTGCGCGCGGTTCATGCGGCTCAAACTTTGGATCTTCAGATTTATGTGGTGCGCATTTCGGGCGGGAAAGATGCGGCCGAATTGGCCAAGGAAGATCCTTTGGCCTGGAAGGCGGTGGTGGATGGAGCTGTTCCTTATTTGGACCATTACTTTGCTTTGTACGAAACGCGTTGGGATTTGAGTTTGGCAGAAGGCAAGCGGTTTTTTTCTGACGCTGTTTTGGAGCTTTTGCATGGAGTGACTCATCCTGTTGAGCGTGACCACTACCTCAAGGTCTTGTCGGTTAAGATTGGAACTCCTTTGGAACTTTTGTACGATCACTTGAATCAACAGAAATCGAAAAAAGAAAAAATGAGTCGTTTGAAGAAGCAAGAAGAGATGCCCGTGAAAATGGCCAAGGAGCAGCGTTTGCGAGAAGCGTTTTTTGGCTTGCTCCTGAATCATCCCGATTTATTTTTTGGACTTTGGGCTGAACTCAAAAATTCTGATGCTTTCCTTGATAAGATTCAGGCTTTGGGCTTGATTCAGCGCTTGGACAAGCTGGACCCAGCACAATTTGAAGCCTTCCGGGCCGATTTTCCTTTGGTGCTGGCCAACGCTGGCCTTTCTTGGGACGCAACTTCTGTTTACAAACAGATTGAGGATCACTATAATCGCACTGCATTGGTGGATGAGTCTTTTTATGCGAGTGTTGAATCAGGTGAGTTGCTCAAGACTTTGGCCTTTGAAGCTGAGGTGAATGGAGAAGATAAGATCTGGGTTGAAGAGGAATTTTTAAAGCTGGTGCTCCAATTTTACTTTCAGTTTACTCCATTAAACGCAATTCATGGCTAGAACCAAAAAGTTCATCGCTCATTTCTCAGACGATCATCTTTCAAAGTATCCACAGGCAGTTCGTGATCTCGTAGAAAAAGGACGTCAACGTGGTTTTGTCACTCAACAAGAGTTGATGCATTCTTTGCCGAATTTGGAGGAAGACATTGAGTTTGCGGATGAAGTTTATGGTTTGATGTTGGAATTGGGAATTGACTTGATCGACTCCAAAGAGTCGGCCATTTGGGGTAAAAAAGACAAGCCTTTGCAGAAAGAAGAGGACATTGTTGAAGAAGAGGCCGTCGTGGTGGCGGATTCAGATGAGCCCACCGCGGAAGATTTGGCTGAGTTGGCCGAATTGGAAGATGAAGACGAGGACGTTGTGGCGGAGGAGGATGAAATCAATCCAGAGTTGAAGGTGGTTAAAGAAGCCACTGCTGTTAAGAAGACTAAAGAGAAAAAAACGGTGGATCTCTCTGAAATTGCCAATGATTCCATTCGCATGTACCTGTGTGAAATTGGAAAGGTTGACCTGTTGACGGCAAAAGAGGAGGCAGATTTGGCTCGTAAAATTGCCAAAGGAGATCAGTCGGCCAAGGCCAAATTGGCGGAGGCGAATTTGCGTCTGGTTGTTTCTATTGCAAAAAAATACATTGGACGTGGGCTTTCTTTTTTGGATTTGATTCAGGAAGGAAACATCGGTTTGTTCCGTGCCGTTGAAAAATTCGACCCAAACCGTGGATTTAAGTTTTCGACTTACGCCACT
>CAYGAB010000106.1:0-3619 GCA_964347725.1 uncultured Candidatus Peribacteria bacterium
GTCTACCCCTAGTTTTTCAGATCATTGGACGGACACTTGTTTGGATATTCTTGCTCTCAGTAGAAGTGAGGGGGCGGCAGCATTCGCCTTTAAAGAAGCATTGGTTTACAAGGGTGACACTCTTGTGCCTGCAGGTGGAAAGGTTCCAACTCGTGGGCGGCCAAAAAGAACGCGTGAGATAGTGATGATGATGATTGAACGTGCACTTTTGGTGTTGGAAGATTCGCTCAAGGGCAGGCCTGGCCATCCAGAAATCATGCCTCGCTTTGAGGGCAAGGGCTCTCCTTATCATTCCAACTGGCACGTGGCTTTGGTGCCTTCTTCTATTGCGAATCCTAGTGAGGATTTTTAGATGAGTGGCATTTGCCGCAGAGTATCTCCTGCGATTATTTTTTGGTTCGCTCCTGGGAGTAGTTTTTAGTCTGTTGGATTTCGCAAATTCTGCTGAAGCTTTGTTCTTGTCGGTTTTGTCAACTATTGGTTGACTTATTGTATTTTTGCATGCTAATCTCTTTTGGAGTTTAGCCCCCACTTAGCAATGCGTGAAAAATTTCTCATGATGGCTTCTGCCATTGGTTTGAATGCCTCTGGTTGTGCCAATGAAATGGTTTTGGCCACTCATGCCGGAGGGGATTGGTCCTGTTATGAAGATCCTGATTCTCCTGGAAAATGTTTTGCATGGGAGAAGAGGTCTATCCCCGTGCATGTTCATGAATCTGGTTCAGATGCATTTTCAATGCAGGATTCTTTGGAAATTGTTCAAGCGGGCATTGACCATTGGAATGATGCTTTTCGTCGTTTGGATTTGTCCATTCGATTCGAGGATGCTGAGCGTTCTGATGAGCCTTGTTCTGAGCACGTGGACAGATTGTTTGAAGAGGATGGGGACGTGACGGCATTGAATGTGAATGCTTGTGTTCCGAGTGCAAATGATTTTGAGGATGTGCTTTATTTTTCGGGTGACAATCCAGAAGGCTTGGATGTTTTGGGTGCGACTCAAATCAAGGTCAATCATCGATGGCAAATTGGTGGGGCGGTCTTCTTTTTAAATCCGGATTTGGTGGATTCAGGATCCCGTTCTCAGACTAGGGTGGCGTCTCATGAGCTTGGGCATGCTCTTGGATTGGGCCATAGTGATCAGGTCAAAGCTTTGATGTACCTTAAGTCAGTGCTTGTCGAACCAAGTGAGTATGAAGATGCAGCTATGGTCTACATGTATGGGGATTGATTTTGTTGACTTGAAGTCACCATGAATCTAAACTAATGATGTATTTAAACTCATTGTTAGTGACTTATTCTGTTCCAAATGTTCGTGGGATTTCAGAGGTTCAAAGGCAAGGTAAGAAGGCTTTGAGTCCTATTTTTGGGGAGAAAAATGATCAAAAGCCTGTTTTTTTGTCGGATCGAAACAATTTGTTTGGAGTGGTTCTGAGTTTGGATGCTTATGAGGCATTGCTTCGTCGTGAAGAAGACGAAGAATCTGAATTGTGGCTCAAGGCTTTTGAAGTGGGGGCGGACTTTTGGCGAGATCCTTCTAACGATGTGTATGAACAACTTCTCTAAACTCAAAGCGGGTGCCATTGTTCTGGTGAATTTTCCCTTCACTGATTTGAGTGCTCGCAAAGTTCGGCCAGCTTTGGTGCTGAGGGATCAACAAGGGGAGGATCTTTTGCTCGCTCCTATTTCGACTACTGTGAATGCCAGTTATGAAGATTACTGGATTCAAGCAGAAGATTATAAAGAGGCTGCTTTGCCCGTTCAGTCTTGTGTTCGTTACCGAAAATTGTTCACGCTGAGTCAAAGGCTCGTTTTGAAAACTTGTGGATCTTTCACTGTGGCGGCGACTTCGTGTCTTCGACAAAAAGTGAGTGATTTTGTTTTGGGTTCTTAAACTCAAAGACCCCCGCGTGGAGCGAGGGGCCTTTTTTTCGTGAGTGGTTTTGGACGGCTGGCGCTTAGGAGCAACCCATGCTGTTTCCGCAATTCAGACATTTGTAGCAGGAGGCGTTGCGCACCGTGATGTGGCCGCAAGTGGTGCAGGCGGGGGCGTCTCCCATCATTCCGCTGAGTTGTTGTTCAAGGGCGGAGTGAGCGGAGGCCACGGATTCTGCGTTGCTTTCTGTGCTTAAGGTGGAAGTGGAATCAGCGGCCACGGCTTCGTTCATGATGGCGGCTTTGATTTTGCCTTCGGCGGCGCGTTCGGATTTTTGAGTGGATTCAGGTGCCACGTGCACAAAATCGGTTCGGCCCAGGTATTCCATGCCCAAGACTCGGAAGATGAAATCCACCACGGAGGTGCAGGTTCGGATGTTGGGGTGAGTGGTCATTCCGCTCGGTTCGAATCGAGTGAAACTGAAGGCGTCCACGTATTTTTCAAGCGGCACGCCGTACTGCAATCCAATGGAAATGGCCACGGCAAAACAGTTCAGCAAGCTGCGGTAGGAGGCGCCTTCTTTGAAAGAATCGATGAAGATTTCTCCGAGTTGTCCCTCGGCGTATTCACCTGTTCGGAGGAAGAGTTTTTGTCCAGCGATGCTGGCTTCCACGGTCATTCCACGGCGTTTTGCAGGTAGGGCCAGTTTGTTGCCTCGGAGGAGGGTTCCTTCTGGGAGAACGGCATCCACGGTTTCTTCTTCATCGCTTTTGTTGGAAACGGCTTGGGAATGTTTGGATCCGTCACGGTAGAGTGCGATGGCTTTCAATCCCAATTTCCAAGATTGCAGGTAGATGTCACGGATGTCTTCCAGTTTGGCTTCATTGGGAATGTTCACGGTTTTGGAAATGGCTCCAGAAAGGAAAGGCTGGGTGGCGGCCATCATTTTGACGTGACCGAGCGGCGCAATGTAACGTTCGCCTTTTCCACATTTGTTCGCGCAGTCGAAGATGGCGACGTGTTCTGCGCCAATGTGCGGAGCGCCTTCCAAAGTTTGGGTGCCTTCAATGTAGGTTTTGGATTCCTCGATTTGAGCGGCTTTGAGACCTTTGGCCATGAGTCCTTTTGGATTGATGTGAGGAGTCCATTCGTCCAGAGTTCGGGCGGTCTCAATGTGCTTTTTGGCTTCGATGATTTCTTGTTCGCTGAAGCCCATTTTCTGGAGCTCGCTGATGTTGACGTGAGGCGCTTTTTCTAGGCTGCCGTGGCCCAAAACGTAGTTCATCATGTCCAGAATTTGGTCTTCTGAGTAGCCAAGTTTGCTCAGCACAAAAGGAATGGATTTGTTGATGATTTTGAAGTGACCTCCACCTGCCAGTTTCTTCCATTTTACGAGGGAGAATTCAGGTTCAATTCCGGTGGTGTCGCAGTCCATCAACAAACCGATGGTGCCGGTGGGAGCCAAAACGGTGGCCTGGGCATTGCGGTATCCGTATTTTTTACCGAGTTCCACGGATCGATCGGCGTCTTCTTTGGCGGCGGCGAACAGATCAGATGGGCAGAGTTTTGGATCGATTTGGTGAGCGGCGGCTCGGTGTTGTTCCATCACGTGGAGCATGGATTCTTTGTTTTCTTCGTATCCTGGGAAAGTTCCCACCACATTGGCCATTTCTGCGGAAACTCCGTAAGCGTGGCAGTGCATGATGGCGGTGAGAGCAGCGGCGGTGGAACGGCCTTCGTCACTGT
>CAYGAB010000107.1:0-3604 GCA_964347725.1 uncultured Candidatus Peribacteria bacterium
TCAGCTGAAGCCTTCTCGATTGTTTTTCTTCTGAAGATCTGCTATAATTTCCTGATTTAATCAGGTTAAGTGAATCGAATTTCCAAAATCTTGAATGTTGGGCCCGGGGAATGGCCAAGAATCATGGCGGCTTGGGGCATGATGTTCTTGATTCGTTACGGGTTCATTGTTGGTTGGAGCATCTTGACCGCCGTGTTTTTGCAGAGCCTTGGAATTGGCTGGTTGCCGATTTTATTTTTGGGAAATGCTTTGCTGATGATGATTGGGACTTGCTTGTATCGACCTCTTTTGCAGCGTTTTCCAAAGGAATTGTTGATCACGGCAACGGTGATTGTCGCGGCTTTTTTGTTGATTGTGGCTGGACTTGTCATGGCCGAACATCCGAAGCTTTTTATTCTTTTGGTTTTGATTGCGGAGTCCATTCTTGGCGCGCAATTGGCCATTCTGATTTCTTTGTTCAATGAATCGCTTTTTAATCCTTTGGAAAGCGAACGTACTTTTCCTCTAATTGAATCGGCTGAGACTTTGGGCGGTATTTTTGGTGGATTGACGCTGACTTTTTTTGCCAGCGATTTGGCGCCTTATAAGTTCATATTACTCTGGGCTTTGGCTTTGCTTTTTCTTTTACCGATTGTTTTAAAATACAATGGAAAAGCCTTGAATCTGGATGAAGAGCCTGAAAAAACTTTGGTGAAAAGTTTCAAAGAAATTCGTAAATTCCCCTTTCTCAAGGGATTGATTTTTGTGATTGTCCTGCATTGGGCCATGATGAACATCATTGAATTTCAATACACAAAAGCCGTGCAATTGCATGTGTTGAGTCAAGGACATTTCACTGCTGTTGTGGCGAATCAATTGATTGCCAAGCAGTTGGGTTCTTTGCATGTTTTGTTCAATTTGGCAGCCCTGTTCATGCAACTTTTATTTGCTAGTCGAATCCTTTCTTCGGCTGGGGTTTTGAGTACGATGTTGATTCATCCTTTGGCCACCTTGCTCAATGTGGCAGGCATGCAGTACAGGTTTAATTTTTTCACTTCGACTCTGGCTCGTGGCTCTTATGAAATCACTAGCCTCCTTTTTAAAAATGCCTTCGATCTTTCTTTTTATGCCTTGGCGGAGGAAGTTAGAATGCACGCCAAAGAACTTTTACAGGGTTTGATGAAGCCGCTTGGAGCCATTTTAGGAACGCTTGCGATTGTTGTGATTGCATCTCAAACAAGCACAGAAATGGAAACTTTTTTACTGAATTTGATTCTCATTGCCATGGGCTTGGCGATGGCCGTCATTCTGATTGAGTTGAGACCCAAATACACGGATCTGTCCGAACAAAACTTGAGCCGACAAAAGGGTTTGCTCACCCGACTTCAGTCTGTGCAGATTTTGTCGCAAAAGGGTCATCGAGATTTGAGTCCTGCTTTGATTCGTCTTTTGAAACGTGATTATGAACCTGATGCTCTAAAATGTACGATTTTAAAAACCTTGGCCAAACGTCAGGAATTGCAGCACGTTGGGGAGATTTTGCATCAGCTTTCTTCTGAGTCCGATCAGATTCGTTTGAATGCCATTCGAGCTTTGAGAGAATACAAGAATTTAAAAGAAAATTTGATGAATCAAAGTTTCACAAAATTCCAACTTCTGGAGCAATTGAAGAAACGGCTTGAAACTGAAACCGAGTTCTCAATCAAAGAGGAAGTGGTTTATTGCTGGCATCAATGGGCCCCAGATGGCTTGATGGAATTCTTGGTTAAGAGAATTGAATCCATTCAAGATCCAGATGCCATTCGAATGTTGGGAATTTTCAAGGATCCAAATTTGAAACATTTCTTGTTGCCTTACCTCGAACACCAATCCAAGCACGTGAGAATAGCGACCATTCACGCTCTGTGGTCTTTTCCAGAATTGAACAACACTCTTAAACATCACCTTCAACAAATACTGGAAAGTCCTCACACCGAACATCTGAAGCTCGCCATTGAAGCTTGTGGAAACCTCAAAATTCATGACTTCACCCTGCATTTAAAGAAACATCTGGAGCACGATTCAGATGAAATAAAAGATGCCGCTCTGCTGGCCCTGGCTCAATTGAAGCATTCGGACATTTTGCATTTATTTTTAAGCAAACTTCTAGACGTGGCTCATCCTTGGTTTGAAAAGAGAGAAAATATTTTGCGTAAATTGCCAAAAGAATTTAGGCTTGAAGTAGAAAAACTCTGGCAACAACACGTGAGTCAACACTTTAGTGAATTCTCTCGTTTGAAGCATCGGATTCTTCCTCTATAATAGAAAGCGTGTCACTCTACTCCACTCGTCTTTTTGGCCCAATCGTTTTCCGCAGTTTAGCGGTGGGATTTTTCTTGTTCGTGCTTTCTTATCTTTGCATTCAAAAAGATTTGCCGGCTGAGTGGGTCACGGCCACGGCTTTGGGACTTTATTTTTTGTCTTTTTGTGGACTCTTGTGGTGGAAGTGGAATCGTCCTTTGTCTTTGATTTTGAGGGAAATGAAGGCTTTGTTGACGGGGCAAAAATACCGACGATTGATGACGGAACAAAAAAATGAAATTGGCGTTTTGGCTCATTTTTTCAATGAGGTGACTCGTAATTTAGAGAAAATTTCTGGCGACATTCAATCTCATGAGCGCATGAAAAAAGAACTCAATCTGGCGCAAAAAATTCAATACGATCTTTTGCCACACACACTCCCAAGCTTGCCGGATTTGGACGTGGTGGCCAAAACTCGTCCTGCGTCTGAAATTGGTGGAGACACCTTTGACTTTGTTGTCCAAAAAGATCGAGTTATTTTTTATGTGGGAGATTCCACGGGCCACGGAGTTCCTGCTGGTTTGGTGATGATCATGGTGGACACTTTGATCAAAACTTTTTTTGACATGTTTGTTAGCTTGAAAGACATCATGATCAATCTCAACAAATATTTGAAACCTCACTTGCAGACCACCATGTTCATGACCATGATATTGGGAGAATGGTTGCCTTTGGAGAAAAAAATCAAATGGGTGGGAGCTGGTCATGAGTATTTGGTCCATTATAAAACCACGACCCAAAGTTTGCATTCTTATCCGGCCGGAGGAATTGCCGTTGGGATGTTGGCCGACAACACGGCTTTGGTGAAAGAGCAGGAAATCACTTTGGAAGAAAATGATTTTTTGGTCATGTATTCGGATGGAATCACGGAGGCAAAAAATGTTCTTGGAGAAATTTACGACCTCAAACGTTTGGAGCAATTGATTTCCACTCAAGCCACAACAGGAATGAGCGCCAGAGATTTGTTCGATCGCATTGCGGGTGACGTTGGGCGTTTCATGGATGGCCAAGCTCAAGGAGACGACATGACGTTGATCGTCCTCAAACACAGCAGCACGGTTCAAAACCAAGACAAAAGCACGGAGTGGTCAAACTCTTAAGAAATGCGGGATGTGTTTTGGCGCATTGAGATGAGGCAATGCTTTTATCAAAGTTAAGTCAGAAAGATTGTATTTTCCGTAGTAAAGATCTTTCAGATCTCCCCCATTTCCAATAAAGGTTTGGACTTGCTGGAAGCCTTTGAAGTACAGAATGTCTTTGGTCAGAGCGCCGATTTGCTTTGTGT
>CAYGAB010000108.1:0-3593 GCA_964347725.1 uncultured Candidatus Peribacteria bacterium
AGGAAGTTGAAAAGTACGAGCCTCACCTAGCCCTTTTTGGAGGTTCGGACGGACTCCGTCTTTATGAAAGATTGTTTCAGGAAATTGTCGAACAAAAACGCAAGTTCCAGGTCATCTGTGGGGAAATTGGATTCTCCCAAGGGCCAGAATTGGAAGCCATGGCCAAACGCTTTTTCCCAAATTTAGTCTTTGAATTGCGCCAAGACTTGGAAGGATTGGATCGACATTTCTTCCTGACTTCTGATAAAATCACTCTCGAAAAAACAAGCTCATGAAAGTAAAACTTAAAAAACTGGAAGAAGAATTTGTGGCTCTTGAGACGCAAATGTCAGATCCGACGGTCATTGCCGACCAAGCTGGACTCCAAAAACTGCTCATTCGTCGAAAAGAAATCGACCGCGCCGTGGACTTATTTCGGCAGATGAGAAAAATGGAGCAAACCATTGCAGAAAGTGAGTTGATGCTCGAAGACACCGACGAAGGCATTCGTGAAATGGCAAAAGAAGAGCTGAATTCAGCCAAAGAAAAGCTGACCTCTCTTGAAGAAGAGTTGAAATTGGAATTGGTGCCCAAAGACCCAAACGACCACAAGAATTGCATCATGGAAATTCGAGCTGGAACCGGTGGAGATGAAGCCGCTTTGTTTGCTGAAGAATTGGGCCGCATGTACCTGCGCTACGTGAAAGACAAGGGCTACCAGATTGAGCCGATCAGTGAGAGCCCAGGTGACAAAGGCATGAAAGAATTGATTTTCAAGGTGAGCGGCTCGGGCGCTTACGGCCACATGAAGTACGAAAGCGGAGTGCATCGAGTTCAAAGAATTCCTGAAACAGAAGCCAAGGGACGCGTTCACACCTCGGCCGCCACGGTGGTGGTTTTGCCAGAAGTGGAAGACGTGGACATTGAGATCAAAGACGCCGACCTTCGCATTGATGTGTTTAGGTCTGGAGGAAACGGTGGTCAGAGTGTGAACACCACGGATTCTGCGGTTCGGATCACCCACCTTCCAACGGGAACCATTGTGGTCTGTCAGGACGAAAAATCTCAGCACAAAAACAAAGCCAAGGCTTTGGGGGTTTTGAGATCTCGTATTTTTGCCAATGAACAAGAAAAACGCGACAAAGAAACGGGTGCCGCTCGTCTTGCCCAGATTGGAAGCGGAGACCGCAGCGACAAAATTCGGACCTACAATTTCCCTCAAGATAGAATCACCGACCATCGCATCGGGCGCAATTTCAGCAACATTCCAGCGATCATGAACGGCGACTTGGACGCGATCATTGACGCACTCACCATGGAAGACCAAGCCTTGCGTTTGTCTCAGGCGGGAGAATCTTCATCTTAAAAGCATGTGGATCGACACCCATTGCCACCCTTTTCTCAAGGATTTTGACGCAGACCGTGCCGAGGTTTTGCAGAATGCCAAGCTGGCGGGAGTGGAGGCCATGATTGTGGTGGGTTACGATCCAAATGCGAATCGTCAAGCCTTGGCCATGGCGGAGCAGCACGATTTCATGTGGGCCACGGTGGGGATTCATCCCAATCACAGCGGTTTTTTGAACGATGAAGAGCTGGACTGGATTCGCACCACGGCAAAAACCCATCCGCGAGTGGTGGCTTTGGGAGAGATGGGGCTGGACTACCACCACATGAAATTTTCAAAAGAAGAGCAGGCCGAGACTTTCCGTCGTCAGATTCGTTTGGCCAAGGAACTCGATTTACCCTGCATTGTCCATTCTCGAGATGCCGCCGAAGACACTTTGAACATTTTGATGGAAGAGCAAGCGTTCAAAGTGATTTTCCACTGCTTTTCCTACGATCTGGAATTTGGTAAGAAGGTCTGGTCCGCAGGCTATTTTACTTCCTTCAGCGGCGTGATCACTTACCCCAACTCCAAAGCCACTCAAGAAGCCGCCAAACACGCTCCTGCCGATCTTATTTTAGTTGAAACCGATTCCCCTTGGCTGGCCCCTCAGTCCCACCGTGGCCAACGCAACGAACCCGCTTTTGTTTCAGAAGTAGGACTCAAATTGGCCGAACTCAGAGGGGAGTCTCCCCAGGTTCTAGCCGAGCAATTGCGCAAGAACACGCAGACGATTTTTGGAAAAATGTTTGCGTAAAGTTTGAGTTATGATATAGTTCTAGCCTTTCTTTCACTTTCCAAAATCATGGCTGAATCAACTTCGTCGGTATCGGTAGTAGAGATTCCTCAAATATCTGATGCTGAAGCAGCATCAGTTCCCGTAGAACTCACTCCATGGGCGAAGGCAGAGGCTTTAAGATCGGCTTCTGAAGCCAAGCAACTTGTGGAGGGAACTGTAGTTGACATTCAAGGTAGTATTTATAGATTATGCTCTGCTTCTAATGAGGGTGGTGTGTATGTTTTCCCTGAAAATCCAAATGTTGCTGTTTATGGAAATGGGGGTAATCTCGGATCAGCATTGGTGGATTTTATGCGTGCTACAAATAGCAAAGGTTTTAGAATTGACGTAAAATCAGTTGACGTAAAAAGGTCTGCATAGTTATTGTACTTTTGTGTTCTTTCAATTTTTCAATAAATCTTTTGCTTGAGAGAGAAGCTTGGAATGAGAGCCTCAGCGATTCGGGGATGGTGTAAGCCCGAAGCTCAAATCTAGCCGATACGCACTCAAGCCCAGTCTGACCTAGGTTGAACTGGAAAGAGCCCCCTAATCGGGTGCCGGAATTTGGCCGTTATCTTCCAAAATTGAGGCTTTCATGGTTTGAAAGCAAAGCAAGGTGGTACCACGGGATCTATAAGACTCGTCCTTGTTTCCAAGTTGTGGCTTGGGAATGAAGACGAGTTTTTTAATTTTTAATCCTTTTCTATGCAAAGCATGCAAAACACAGGATATCACAAGGTTTCCTCTTATGAGGCTAAAGTCGGAGAGGTCAAGCGAGCCGTTCTCTTGTACTCGGGCGGTCTGGACACTTCCGTGATGTTGAAGTGGCTTCAAGACGAGTACGGATGTGAAATCATCGCGCTCACGATTGACCTCGGACAAATGACCGACAACATGGAAGAAATTCGTCAAAAAGCCATCAATCTTGGGGCCGTTGAAGCCATTGTTATCGATGCCAAAGAAGAATTCGCCAAGGAATACGTCATTCCTGCCATCAAGGCGAATGCGTCTTACCAGGGCGATTATCACATGTCCACTTGCATCGGACGACCTTTGCTCGCCAAATTGGCGGTGGAAGTGGCAAAAAAATACGGAGCGGACGCCATTGCGCACGGATGCACCGGGAAAGGAAACGACCAAGTTCGTATTGAAGCAGGAATTCTCACTTTGAATCCGGACATGAAGATCATTGCTCCTATTCGCGAATGGGCCATGGGCCGCGATGAAGAAATTGAATACGCCAAAAAGAACAACATTCCCGTTTCTCACACCCATGAAAAACCTTATTCCTACGACGAAAACATGTGGGGGAGTTCCGCGGAAGGTGGAGAAATTGAAAATCCAACCCTAAAGCCAAACCTCAAAAACATTTTGGCCGTTTGTGCTTTGCCAGAAGACGCTCCCGATCAAGTGGAAGAAGTCACCGTTTCTTTTGAAGCGGGAGTCCCCACG
>CAYGAB010000109.1:0-3591 GCA_964347725.1 uncultured Candidatus Peribacteria bacterium
GCGCGGCAGGGCGTGGAAATCCGAGCCGCGGTAGACCACGCCCGAATGCTGGCCAAACACTTTGGATGCCCCAGCTTTTACCAGCCCACCAACAATTTTCTCGTCGATTTTCATTTTGTGCCTTGGGAAAAAAGCAAAGAAGCCAATGAATCCCTCAAAGCTCGCGTTCGCAGCCTCTTGATCCGCAACTACTCAGAATCTCAAAACGCACTGTTCATAGGGACTCCAAACCGCGCCGATCTCGCCCTGGGCTACGGAAACGCCGACGGTGAATTTGCCGGCGAACTCCTCATTTTAGGAGACCTGCTCAAAACCGACATCCTTGCATTGGCGCACTTCATCGGCCTGCCCACAGAACTGATGGGCAAAACTCCGTCCCGCCACTTACACCCAAACCAAAGAGACGAAGAAGATTTTGGCGCTTCCTGGAACGCCTTGGATGAAATCCTCAAACCTCTCCTCTCCGGAACCGACCCAGACGTGCTGATTCAAAAAGGCATGGATTCTCTGCTCGTCCACAAGCTCGTCCGCCTCTTGGAACACAACAAAGGCAAATGGGAGAACCTCCCAATCCTCAAAGTGAGCAGCACCGCCGAAGCTCTCAAAAAAGCCCAAGCCAAAGAAGCCTCGAGCATGAGTTAAGACCTGAGTTTCGCAGCCTTCGCCTCATGAGCTTCCAAAATACGTTTGAAACTCTCAGATTTTTTCTGCACGCCTTTGGCGAGTTTATCTATCAATTCACGATAGTCGGCTTCACTTTTGCCAGGATAGTGCTTCATGTTGCCGGGATAAACCCCACCAGCTTTAAATGCTTTTGCTCCAGCTGCACCCTGAAAGTGGCAAACATAAGCCCAATAACCGGCATCAGGTGCATTGGGATCAAAGCCCAAAACTTTCGCATTGTGGCGAATGTGCCAAGCCGTGGCGTAAATATCCCATTTGGGTTTGCAAGGCCCCAAACCAGTCAGATCAACCTTGTATTTATCTTTCATGAAAATCGTCGCACTCTCCGCCGTTTTGGGCATGAACTGGCCCATGCCAGCCGCTCCACTCTTCTCGTTTATTGCCTCAGGATTCATATGAGACTCCACCTCCATGACCGAAAAAATGAGATAAACCGGCACATTGAAAATCTTACTCGCTTCCTTGGCCCAAGTGAGCCACTCTCCCTTGCTTGGATCCTCCAAAACACCTTTGAAACGCGCCTCCGAACCCTTGGGCTTTTTTGGTGCTTTTTCTGGAACCGCTTTTGGCGCTGGAGGAGAAGATAAAGACTCAGTGACCAAAACATCACTCATGCGACTTTTAATCTGATTCAAATCCACTGGAGCTGGAGCCGCTTTGTCTTTCTTTTTTTCGCTACGACCAAAAACCGCCTTGACCCTGTCCAACACGAACCCAACAAAACCGCGATCTGGATTCTTATCCACTTCTTTTTTTAGTCCATTCAAAGCCTCCGACGTTCTCCCAAGCACCCTTTCTTTGATGGAATCCACCAAGCCAAACAAAGCCTTGAGCCCATCTCTCATGGGGTCTCCACTGCCTTGAACCTCAGGCTGTCTTCCGGGAAGAGACATGGGAATTATTCGTTAGCAGCTGGAGCTGGCAAAAGCTTATCGGCAAAAGCCTTCGCTTGTGTCATGCAAGCCGTGACAAAGGCTTCTCTATCGGTCCCATTAGGAACCGCAAATGCAGGCGTCTTAGCCACCTTATCGTAAGCCAAAATGTCATCAGCCAAATCCGGCCAGCCAAATTTCAGATAAGCTTTTTTAGCACCGTCAGGCGTGCTCATGTCCAAACCTGTTTTAGCTTTAGCCAATTTCCAAGCGGTAAGAGTCAGCAAAGCATTTTTATTGGCAGGGTCACTCAATTCCTCGACTTTCAGATCAGCAGGAAAATCTGGGTGAGTGCCTTGAAAGGCTTGCCATTCCTCAATAGTTGGCTTAGGCATTTCAACTTGAGTCAGAGCACTCAAATGTGATTCTTCAACTTTTTCTGTTTGAGCAACCTGCTCAATCTCTTCTGCAGTAAATTCTGATTTTTTCTCAGGAGTTTTGTCGGCGCTTGCGACCACCGGAGCCGTTCCTTCAGCTGGCACAGCTGGGGTTTGAGGTTCAGCTGGAGCTTGAGGATCTGTCAGCCCCAAACGGGCAAAAATACCCGCTCGGCACTTAGCTGAAAATTCAAAATCTGGTTTCATTTCCTTGATGTAAGCTGTCACCCAATCAATGCCCGCGGCCACCAAAAGTACATTGATTTCACCTTCCCCCAGCGATTCCATCATGGTTTCCAAAAAAGCCCCGTTGCGTTTTTCTTTGCTTTCTTTTTTCAATCTCACGGCCTGCTCTTCAGGCGTTTCTTGCCTTTTTGGTTGTTGGGGCGCCACCTCTGGACTCGGTGAAACTGGCGGATTGGTTTCCGCTGATTTTGGCGGCTCTACCGCAGCTTTTGGTGCTTCTCCAGGCTTATCTCCCATATTTTTGTTTGTTAAATCTAAACATTCTAGCATTTTTCTTCGGTTTTTTCCACCCCTTCTGATAAAATCGTCCCATTGAATTGACCCCTCCCCATGCTCAACCGAAACATTTTTCGTGCCTACGACATCCGTGGCATCGCTCATCAACCTGTCAGCAGCCCAAATCCAGACCTAACTCCAGAGACGGTTCGCCTCATTGGCCAAGCGAGCGGAACCCATTTCAAACGCAGCGTTTGTCCTGGAAATCCGGCTCCTTTGATCGCCGTCGGTCACGACGTTCGCGTCAGCAACCCTGAACTTTCCAATGCTTTCATTGAAGGTTTGCGCAGCACGGGGTGCCGAGTTTTGGACATCGGGCTCATTCCAACGCCCATCCTCTACTTTGCGGTGTGCAAACTGAACCTGGACGGAGGCGCTTGCATCACCGCCAGCCACAACTCCAAAGAATACAACGGAATCAAATTGGTGGGGCCTCACGCCCACTCAGTCTGCGGCGAAGAGCTCAAAACCATCTACGAACTCGGCATGTCGGGTGATTTAGATCAAGTCGAACCCGGCAGCCTGGAAACAAAAGACGTGTTCCCTCTCTACACCGAGCACATCAAAGGCATGATTCAGATCAAACGCCCTCTCAAAATCGTGGTGGACGCGGGCAACGGAGTCGCTGGCCCCTTTGTGAAAACTTTTTTTGAAGCTCTCGGCTGTGAAATCGTGCCGCTCTTCACGGAGCCAGACGGACTATTTCCGAACCACGAAGCAAATCCGGAAGTCGAAGAAAACATGAAAGACCTCATGGCTGCCGTCCTAAAACACCAAGCCGATCTTGGGGTCGGTTTTGACGGCGACGGAGACCGTGTGGGCATTGTGGACGAACTGGGCCACCATTACAGCGCCGATCTCTTGTTGATTTTGCTGGCTCGCGATTTGCTCAAGCGCAAACCGGGCTCAAAAATCGTCTTCGACGTGAAGGTTTCTCAAGTCTTGATCGACGACATCCAAGCCCACGGCGGAGAACCCACCATGACCAAAACCGGCCACTCATTAATAGAAAAAACCATGCACGAACTGGGCGCGCCTCTCGGGGGAGAAATCAGCGGACACATGTTCTTTGCCGA
>CAYGAB010000110.1:0-3574 GCA_964347725.1 uncultured Candidatus Peribacteria bacterium
CAAAATGGACCAAAGACTTGGACGGAGAAAGCATCTACACCCTCGAATCAGAATGTGGAATGGAAGTCCGAGAAGACGATCAAGGAAAGCGCAGCGTCGACTGGACCGAAAAATCAGAGCTAGAGAGCAATCTCAAACTCAATCCCAGCTCTCGCAGCGTTTTTTCTCAAGTTCTGAACGCCAGCGATTGGCCCATCAAAGTCGAGGCTTCCGGTATTTTTGAAGACGATGGCAAATTCAAAGACTCAAGTTTGGACCAAGCGATTGCAAAGGCAGATGCAGCCATTCCAAAAGACACCAAGCTGATTAAATTTTTAGAATTCACCAAGGAGTGGAAGGCAAAACCTGAGAACAATATCCAAGCCGCTGCGCCTGTTGCCACCACCGCACCTGCCGCAGCCAGTGCAGGTACTCCTCAACCAGCTGAAGGCACTACCTCCACACCTGCCGCGGCTCCCAACAAGCCTGAAACCCTCCAGACGATTTTTGAAAAGAACGGCAAGAAAATTGTGGAGGATTGGAAGAAAAAAACGGAGGCGGAGGAAAAGGTTGAAGCGGAATTTCAACCCAATATGTCTTTTGATAAGCACGGAGCAAAGATCATGGAGATCATGGGAGTGGACATTGAGATGCTAAACAAGTACGTCCAGAAAGAAAACCTGAATCTCACTCTTGAAAATGACACTGCTGACAATGACAGCACCCTTGCCTTGACCATCAAAGCACCGAATAAAGCAGAGATTGTGGTTAGTGGTGAAGCCGCCATTAAACTAGAATTCACTCGAAGATTCCCAGAGGCTAAAGGCCTTCGAGTTGGACTGTCTGCTGGTAGCGATTTGTATCAGATGTATGCTAAGTTGAAAGAGATTGGATTTATTCCAAACCAGCTAGCTGACTATGCGGAAAAAAATGGACTACACTTGGAATTGACCGTTTTAGCAAATGGGCATCTTCAACTGAAACGCACTAATGGGTCACAGGAAACTACCACTGAGGGACCTGACGGAAAAATGAAACAAGTCATCCAGGATATGTTGGACAGTGAGGCAGAGACACCGAGTGCCGTTGAAAATCCTAATGACTTCCTCAAAACCGACCCTAAGGGCGCTCAACATTTGATTGCGCTGAATCTCAGTCCTCCCTTGTTGAGAAGAAATGCAGAAAAAACTGGAACGAGGATTGCTTTACAAGAAGAATCTGGTGTTTTGACACTCACTCTCACAAAAAATACTGTGGCTTCAAAATTCACAGCTGAAACCATGGACGCCCAACTCAAATCATTTCATGAATTGGGTAAGAGCACCATTAATATAAGCACAACTTCTGAGGCAGATGCGTGGATGGAGGCAAATAAGATGGAAATCAAAAGCAACATTGTTTGTTTCGATGGCAAGCCAGCCACCATAAGGATTTTAGATGAGGAAACTCTAGTTGATTTCACAAACGGTGATGGCCTTTCCATCTCTACATCTGGCTCCACATTGATAGTTAAAGATACTTACAAAAAAACAGAAACCATCTTCCGTGGAGATACGCCTGAAAATCTTTTGGACTCGCTTACTTATCAAGCCATAATTTTTGCTTTGGATATGAACAATCACGTCGAAACCACAGCCCAGGAAGTCCAGCAATTGAATGACCAAAAAGCCATTCTTGAAAAAAAGCATCCTGACTACAAGAACGCCTCGGGTGACTCAGGCTCCGCCACTCCTCCAGCAGCTCCTGCGCAGCCTTCCACAGCTCCGCCTGCAGCTCCTACCTCAACTCCAGACTCAACTCCGTGGGGGCCTGAGCCCACAACAGCAACAGCTCAAGCGGCTCCTCCTGAGAATTCTCCGCAGAATCCTTTAGATGCCCTTAAGTCTTCGACTTCCGCTTTTGCTAATGCACTTGGGTTAAGTCCTGACGAATGGAATGCTCTTTTCGACCCCAATTCTTTTGCAGTAGACAGAAAGGCTCCAATGGCTCAATTGACTCAAGCTCTCGTAAATAAAGTAACCCCTAAGTTTAGGGATTACAGTGTGAGTCCAGGGGTAACTGCTTACGACAATGGTGCCATTAGAATAGATGTAGTGCTTGCCAAAGAAGGTTCACAAACTCAAACACTTACACATACCACACCCGAACTGCCTCCTGCTCTTTTGACTCAAATTGCCGCCTCAACTAACTCATTAGAAGCTGGAGTGCCAGCATATCTGAGAAACAAGATCGCCGCCAAAGCGGCGGCCAAGCAAGTGGATTCAATCGTAGATACTTGGTCCAAGACCCCAAATCCTCCAGCAGCTACCGCCTAAAAAATTCTGCCTTTCCCAAGGCTCCCTCAATCCTTTATAATTCATTCGTATGACCGACCCAGCCACTCCAATTCCAACTCCGCCGACTCCTCCCACGCCGCCAACAACGGTTCCGGTTCCGCCTGTGGCTTCAACGGGAACGGATCCTGCCGCAAGCACGGGAACGGCCGCTACGCCAGTTGCGGCAACTGGGAAAGTGTTCAACATTCCTCAGGCAGTTTTGGACAAGTATCCGGATTTGGTCGCGATGATCAAAAAGTCGGAGTCCATGGCGGATGAAGAACGGGATTACTGGTTCCAGATTTTGCCGATCATGACGGACGAGCAAGTGGATCGTCTGAGAAAAATCTTGACCGAAGAATCCGAGCAGCTCGCCAAACTCGACACTCAGTACCAAGACGAGCTTTCCAAACTCAACAAAAAACACGTGGAAGAGTGGGACAATTTGGAACGAGAAAAAGCTCGTGAACAAATGAAACAAGCCGAAGCAACGGCGGAAAGTGCTGAAAAAGCCAATGAAGAAGACATCTTGAATCAGCTCAACAATCTTTAGGAGATTCAGAAAGCCTAATCTTCCACCAACTCGGCCTTGACGACCAAACGGCGCAGGGTGGTTCCAAGGGGAGTGCAGGTCATGAGCGTGAGTTCTTTCGTGTCGCCTTGTTTTAGGATGCTGACTTCTTTGGGGCTGACTTCGGTTTTGGACGTGACCTTGTAGTGGTATTCGACTTGGTCGAAGGTGATGTAGATGTCCTCGCCTTCTTTGAGTTTTGGCAAAAGCGCAAAAACGGTGTTGTAGGGGCTTTGTTCCCAAAAGACATTGGAGCTGTGGCCGGTGAAAAAGGCATTGCCGATTTGGCCGGGATCCGCCGTGCCAGGATAATGCACCACGCCCTGCAAGAGAGAACTGCGGATCTGATCTTCTAGGGCATTCCAATCTTCGCTCTTGAGCGCGTCCAAGCCAAGGCTCGGTTCCATCACGGGAGCGTTGACTTCAATGGAAGGAATGACAATTCGGTTTTCGTAACTCACGGGGCGCAGGTCTAGAGGGTAGAGGCCGTCGGCGCCAGAGGCAATTGGCCCAGGATTCAATGAAAGTGAATTGAGTTCTGGCAAAACCCTTTCCCCCGTCCAAGGATCTTTTTGAAGTGTCGCCAGTTGTGTGGCCTGGACCGTCTCGTCTGTTTCAGGGTGACATCACTGCTGCAGCTGCTCGACGTGAAGATGTCCTCCGAGTGCCAGTCTGGCTCCCAATTCTTCCACGAGTTCGCCAACCGAGG
>CAYGAB010000111.1:0-3504 GCA_964347725.1 uncultured Candidatus Peribacteria bacterium
TGCACGTCGATTATTGAGTCGGGGATTGATATCCCGAACGCCAACACGCTCATTGTGAATCAGGCGGAAAAATTTGGGCTGGCGCAACTTTATCAATTGAGAGGGCGTGTGGGGCGCGGAAAAACTCAAGCCTACGCCTACTTCCTTTATCACCTAAAACGCCTCCCACTGGACGCCAAAAAGCGTTTACGTGCGATTGTTGAAGCGAGCGAGCTGGGGGCTGGATTCCAGATCGCCATGAAGGACTTAGAAATTCGTGGGGCGGGAGACGTGCTCGGGGCGAATCAATCTGGAGCCATCAACGTGGTGGGAGTGAGCCATTTTATTCGCATGTTGAACCAGGCCGTGGAGGATTTGAAGCGAGGAAAAGTTCGGGAAAGAGACACGACTTTGCCGGACGTGACCATAGAAATTCCTTTGCCGGCCTACATTCCGGACGAGTACATCGTGAGTTCCAAAGAAAAGATTTCTGTTTACCAAAAGCTGGCGGCGGCCGATAGCAACGAGTATCTGACGGAACTCCGAACCGAGTTGGTGGAGGACCATGGACGCATGCCAGAGGAAGTCGCGAATTTACTTCGTGTTCTTGAAATTAAAATTTTGGCCAAACAATGTGGGGTGATCAATGTGAAGGCCGAAAACGTTCACTCCGAAAAAGACAGGCAAATTGTTTTGAACATGACCGAACGAGTGAGGCCTGAAAACATCATGAACCTGCTGGACTACAACGGAAGGTGGATCATTTCTGGCAGCAAACTCAAAATTTCTTTTGTGAATTTGGGTTTGAGCTGGGTGGAAGAACTCAAACGCTGCTTGATTGCCCTCGGTAAGAAAGCCAAAAACTTGCCTGGGGCAGAGGCGCAAAAGTAGAGGTTAAAAGGGTCAATGCAAGACGCTTTCTATTACGGAAGTGCCTGCGCGACCGACGGACTGAAGGTAAGACTTGTAACAATAATCTCCAAACTCGGCGCGAAATTGTTTGGTGTCGCCTTCGTAGCAGCCCTCACGAATACAGCTTAAAATCAATTCTACCCCTGCGTCCACATGCCCTTTGACCATCATTTCTTCGGCCAATTTTCGAAGTGGGGCGTTTCTGATTTTTCCAGAAATTCTTGAAATCACTTCAGGGGCAAGACGTTCTGCCAAAGGAGTGAGTTTTCTAGCCACGCCCATGGAGGTCATGTTCCATAGAATATCGAGAGACCAGCTTGGGCAGTCGTTTAGAATGGAGTGGAAAGTTTTTTCGTCTTTGAAAAAATCCGCGCCTTGGCTCACGAATTCTGAAACCAGGGCTTCGCTCGTTATTTCAATTCCTGCTGCAAAATGACGGCCAACAACAGAGATGCGTTCCATTGAACGGGACCCTTCGGCAAGGTAACGTGCAAAACGTAGATTGCCACGCAAAAAACTCAGGGTTTCTGTGCCCAAGGATCCTGCTAAACGGCCAGCCAAAGTAGCTGCCCCTGCCCCTGCGGCTGCGCTAGTTAAGATCAAAGCCCCGTTTATCACGAGTTCTTCTATGATAAGGTCGCGCGTACTATCTGATGGGTTCAAGGGGTTGTTTTTTGGATTCATCATGTCCTCGTAAAGGACGTAGCTTGGTCTTAGTGACGAAGACAGTTTGGAAGGGTCAATTTTTGAAGCAGCTTTTTCTTGTAATTTTGGTTCAGCGAGTGCAGAAACGATGGCGTCCAAATAATTTAAGATCTTATCTTTTGGGATGCCTTGATTTGTGGCTTCTGCTACGAGGGCGCTGTAGTTTGGTTCAGCGTAAACTTTTAGTTTTATGTGGGTGACGATGCGAGAAATTTCTTCGTTTGTTACGAGTTCACTGCTTTCTTTGAGAGGCGCTGCCAACACATTTTCAAGCACTTGGCTGGCTTCGTCGTAAGCCTTTAGTCCTCTTAGGGCTTCCGCAACGGTGCGTTCTAGGGCAATGGAGTTGGCGTTCGATGTGGCCTCTCCAAATTGAACCGGCGGCATCACGGAACTCACGAGTGTTGGAGGGTTTGCAAAAAATGCGATCCAGTTGGGGGCGAGTTCTGCGAGGCTTTTTTCGGGGTGGGTCATGACTTCCGCAGAGAGAGTAGCCATATGAAGTTCAGCTGCGCGTCTGAAGGTGGCTGCGGTTTGCGTGATTTTAGTGTCGTTGACGAAAAGTCGGGTGGCCCAAAGGGTCCAGGTGTCTCCCCCTTTTTGAGTTTCTTTACTGAGGGCGAGAAGCAGCGTTTTCATGAGGGCGAGTTGCTTCAAACGTTGAGTTTGTTCAGGACTTAATTCGGGTCCCGCGAGAGTGTCCAAATGCGTTTTGAATTCGGCATCAGTGAGCTCGTTTAACATGACTTTGTAGGCCGGCTTTTCAAGAGGAGGAAACCCTTTGCTTAAGGTTTTGATGTGATCTTCAAAGGCAGCGTTTAAATCGACGCCCAGGGTCTTGATTGCAAAAATCAATTTTTGTACAGCGCTTTCCAAGGAGGCTTTTTCTTCTTGAGAAGCTTTGAGGTAGGTCTTTTTGAACTCAATAAAAAAACTTTGGAGCCTGGCCCCATAACGTACGATCAATTCTTTTTTATCGTCGACACTTTTTTCAATTTCACCTCGTAAAATTTCGGCGTTTCTTTTGAAAGTCTCAGTGGTGGAGGGGTGTTCTAAAGGCATACGCTTTGTTTAGAGGTGCGCTAAAAGAGTCTCCAGGCCTGTTAGGCCTTGAGTTTGTTCGTGAGCTTCTTTTGTGTTTCGAGTGGCATGTTCTGCTTGACGAAGAGGAAGTTCCAGCGCCTCCAGGTTTATGGCTTCGGCAAGGTGGATTTTGGCAAAAAGAGCTTCTGCTGACAGTTCTTCCAGAAGCTTTTTTTGACTGGGTTCATCAAAAAAAGGGGCCTGTTTTTTGAGCAAAGCTTTTTTTTCTGAACTCAAGAGTAGGGAAGAGTCCAGTGCAGCGAGCAATTTTTGAAGAACGATTGTTGGCACGAAGGATGGAATTAATCCCATTATTTTAACAGAAAACCGCTGTTTCAACAAGGTTTGGTGCCTGTAAGTTTGGGGTCTTCCGCAAAGCGAACAACGAGTGGGATGGACAATTTCAGCGAGCGTGGTAAAATAGCTTGGCTCTTTGAGAATTTGGGGATGTACAGGTTTCGACAGAAAGATCCGAAGTCGGTAATCTGCGTTTAGGTGGTTGTCTGGTCCCACCTCAATCCGTCCAGACAAACTTAAGTGCTAAAACCACTGAAAATGAAGAGGAATCTTTGGTAGCCATGCTTCGTGCATTGGTTCCAGCTAACAACAATAAGCATTTTGCTCTTGCTGCTTAGTTTTCTTCTCATGTGATTGCCTTTTAAGGTGATTCCGCCCGTTCACTGAGGTCTCGTGAGTGAATTGGGCGTCATACTCGAGACTTAGGAAAGCTTTTGCCAGTGTTCCAAAAGCCAACTGAAACCTAGAAGACTCCTGCAGGGCGCTTTTGTCGCTTCTTTATACCCTGCTTGTAGACAGAAGTGACTA
>CAYGAB010000112.1:0-3476 GCA_964347725.1 uncultured Candidatus Peribacteria bacterium
GCATTAGCTTGCTGTGGTCTCCACGCCTTTTAGCATGCCAGAAAGGGCCTTGTGGCTTTCCACTTCACGCTTGAAGTCGTGTTTGCCGGTGCTGGGGCCAAAAATCACGAGTTCGCTCATGTGCAGTTTTTCAACTTCTGCCAAAACTTCTTTGCAGAAGGCGCTCATTTGATTGTGGCGTCGTTCGTCGTGGTGAACTCCTTCTGTTCCGGTGGAGAGGTGGTGTGGTTCCACGTCGGAATGCAAGGTTTTGACCAAGCTGACCTCACCGATTTTGTTGGCTTGCAAGATGTGGGCGTGGGCGTGGTCTATCCAAACTCCAATGAAATTGTGCATAAAAACAGGGTTATTGGCGTGATGTTTCTATGCTAACATGGCCAGCGATGAAACTCACAGCACAAATCGTTCACGGGGCTGGTCGGGGCAAAGTCTTGGGTTTCCCCACCATCAATTTGCTTTTAGAAAAGCCACAGTTTTTGGAAGAGTTGTCCGAGGGAGTTTACGCCGTTCGTGTTGAGCTTGGCGAAGAGCGTTTTATGGGGGCGATGAATCACGGTTCTCGGCCGACTTTTTCCGACAATGCTCCTCAGATGGAAATTTTTCTTTTGGATTTTGAAGGCGAGCTTTATGGTGAAGAAGTTCAGGTTGAGATTGTTCAGAAAATCCGTGAAATCCGAAAATTTGACAGTGCCGAGGCTTTGATTGAGCAGATTGGAAAAGACGTAAAAGAGGTGAGAGAGCTGTTGTCGGAGGGCTGACAGCACATTTTTCTTGTTTTTTTTAAGAAGGAGCTGGATATTGTGATTGTTATAACTGTGATTGAAACTTCTAAACTCAATAAATATTTTTAAACATGGTGAAGTTGACTTACGATTCAGAGGCGAAAGTTCTAAGCATACGTTTTGCTAAACGGAAAAGTGTAGATAGTGAAATCAAAGACAATGTTGTTTTAGATTATGATGAAGCTGGTAAATTGGTGAACATTGATGTCATGGAACTCTCGCTTGAAGAGTTTTTAAAAATCTCCTCCATTCGAGAGAAAAATTTAATATAAATGTTTCATTGAAAAACTTTCTACGCCAACTGCTGCCGGATCAACACCCTCTGCGTTTGTTGTACCATCGATTGATGGCCATGGCGGCGGCGGTGCTGAATCGTTTTCCGGCCAATCACATGACCGTGATTGGAGTGACGGGAACGAATGGTAAAACCACCACTTCTAATTTATTGCACCACATCTTCACTCAGGCTGGGCACAAGGTTGGGCTTTTGACCACGGTGAACTTTAAAATCGGTGAACGGGAAGAGGCCAATCTCAACAAGCAGACCACGCTCAGTCCTTTTTTGCTTCAGAAAAAGCTTAGAGAAATGGCGGATGCCGGTTGCGACACAGTGATAGTGGAGGCCACGAGCCACGCCATGATGCAGTCTCGGCTCTGGGGTGTGAACGTGGACACGGCGCTCTTCACCAATTTGACGCAAGACCACTTGAACTACCACGTCACGATGGATGAGTACCGCGCTGCCAAAGAAAAATTGTTTGCGAATCTCAATGTTTCCAGTCGCAAGCCAAACACGCCCAAGTTGGCGGTGATCAATCAGGACGACCCAGCTTATGAGTATTTCGCTCAGCATTCGGCCGATCAAATTTTTTCATACGGGCTGCAAAAAGGGGCTTATTTGGCTCAGGACCTCATTCCACGGTCGAATGGCACGCAGTTCACCTTAAGAATTCCAAATGGAGAAGTGATTGTGGACTTTCCTATTCCTGGGAAAATGAACGTTTACAATGCCTTGGCGGCAGCCACGGTGGCGGTGGCTCATCGGATTTCTTTGCCGGTCATCAAACAAGCTTTGGAGACGGTGAAACCCATTCCTGGCCGAATTGAAATGATTGAAGAAGGTCAGCCTTATTCAATTGTGGTGGATTTTGCTCATTCGGAAGATTCTTTGAAACAGCTTTTGAGCATGTTTAAGGAATTGACTTTGGGTAAATTGATCATTGTTTTTGGAGCCGTTGGTCATGGAGATCAAGGCAAGCGACCAAAGATGGGGGCGGTGGTTCATCAGTACGCCGATCTCATTGTTTTGACCAATGATGACATTTTTACGGAAGACCCTCGCAGCATTGCGGCCATGGTGCGCAGTGGAATCTCTCGGGAGGAAGGCAATGGCTTTTGGCAGATTTTGGACAGAAGGGAAGCAATCCGTTTCGCCTTGGCCATGGCTCGTCCGGGTGATACCGTGGTCATTGCTGGAAAGGGGGCCGAAGAATTTCAGATGGTGGGAAGAGGAAAGGTTCCTCACGACGACAGACGAATTGTTCGCGAACTTTTGTCTCGCGAAGTGGACGTTGATTTGCCCAATTAATTTCAAAAATGACTGAAGCGCGATTCATTGTTATGGACAAGCCCAAGACCTGGACCAGTCACGACGTTGTGGCGAAAATGCGCGGTTTGCTCAAAGAGAAAAAAATAGGACATTTGGGAACTTTGGATCCCATTGCCACGGGAGTTTTGGTTTTGGCCGTTGGGCGTGAAGCCACTAAACAAGTGGCCACCCTCATGAAAGTTGACAAAGAATACGAGGTGGAATTGGAATTGGGGAAAGTTTCTGACACTTACGATGCCGACGGAAAAGTTGAGTCAACTGGGGCGGATCTTTCTGGTCTCAATGAATCTAAAATACGCTTGGCTTTGGCGCGTTTCTGGGGCACAACCATGCAGATTCCACCTGCTTTTTCGGCAAAAAAAATCAATGGCAAAAAGGCTTACGAATTGGCGCGTGCGGGAAAGCCCGTTGAAATTCCTGCCAAAGAAGTTTCCATGCAAGGGGAGTTGACTGAAGTGGCTCTGCCCATGGTGAAATTCAAGGTCACGGTTTCTAGCGGGACCTACGTTCGTACTTTGGTGCACGATTTGGGGCAGGTTTTGAAGTGCGGTGCCATCATGACAAATTTGCGCCGAACGCGAGTGGGGCATTTTCAGCTTTCTGAAGCGCAAACTTTGGAAGATTTCATGAGTTGATTTCACCACGTTTTTTATGTCTTTTCCGTTTTTACTTTTGATCCTTGGATTCTCCTTTCTTCTTAGTTTGGGGCTTTCTTTTGGTGTTCTGCATTTCTTCCCAAAACTTGGCCTGATGGACAGGCCTGAGCGTTATGGGCACAAGAGAGAGCCCATTCCTTATCCTGGAGGGTTGGCACTCAGCTTGGCGGTGCTGGTCTCTGTCTGTGTTTTTTTGGATTTCAATCCTCAGGTTCTGGCCGTGATTTTTGGAACCTTGTTGCTGATTGGAATTTGTTTTTGGGACGATAGGCGTTCTTTGCCGGTTTGGGTCCGTTTGCTGGCTCAAATTTGTGCAGGGCTTTTTTTGGTGATCGGTGGGGTTGGCATCCACAGTCTGTCAAATCCTTTTGGAGACCCAATCATTTTGGACGCCTGGCATCTTTCTGCGTTTTTCACGGTGGTTTGGGT
>CAYGAB010000113.1:0-3449 GCA_964347725.1 uncultured Candidatus Peribacteria bacterium
GAAAAAACCATGCTCGAACTGGGCGCGCCTCTCGGGGGAGAAATCAGCGGACACATGTTCTTTGCCGAAAACTACTACGGCTTTGACGACGCCATGTTGGCCGCCGCAAAACTCCTCCAAATCTTATCCGAACAAGACGGCCCTTTCTCTTCTCTTCTCGCAGGACTTCCAAAAACGGCGGTCACCCCAGAACTAAAGTCCGCCTGCCCCGACGACAAAAAATTCCAAATCATGGAAGAGTTGGTCAAACGATTCACCGCCAAATACAAGTGCATCACCATCGACGGCGTGCGCATCCAATTCGACGACAAATCTTGGGGCGCAGTACGCTGCAGCAACACCTCCCCAAACCTGACCATCCGCTTTGAAGCCCCCACCCAAGACCGCCTCAAAGAAATCATGCGCCTCATGCTGGAAGAACTCCGCCAATTCCCAGAAATAGACCTCTGGTGGAAAGGACAGGCGGTTTAGAGGCTCCTTTTCTCCGCCTGTTCATAAACCGTGGATCTATGCTGAATCATGAGCACGAAAACCAGCCTTTCTTCAATCCTGAAAATCACTCGATGGTCACCAACTCGCAACTTTCGATACCCTTTCAAAGATTTTCGTAAAGGCTTACCAAATTGCTCTGGATGCGTGGTGAGTTTTGCTTCAACGGCCTCTCTAATTCTTTGTTTGGCAGAAGAAGACAAAGCAGGAATGTCTTTCCTAACGACATCCTGATGATAACGAATGTCAAAAGTTAAGCCCATGCGTCTTCATGAGAGAAATACTTGGCCCCTGGAGTATCCCGAGCTGTCGCTCTTTGATCCCAAACCTGATCTTCATCCATTTCTATAGCCATCTGGATGAGGTAGGCCGCTTTTGTAGCTGGAGGGACATTGTCTCGTTTGGACAAAATTTCCAAAATCAAATCAACCTCATCTGGCAAGCTGACCATTCGCCTTTTTTTTACAGTAACCATAAAAAATCTGATTTAAATTAAAACAATCTAAGTGTAACAAAAGTGCAACACCAAGGCAAGCAGTTACCTCGCCCCCACCACAAAGATCGGTAGGTCGGCGGGACTGTATTCTAGAATCAGAGAGCTGTAAACCGGAGCGCCTGTGGAATCAAGGTAACTGGAGAGTTTTTCTCCCGCGCCACATTCTTCCGTGGTGCTGGTATCCAATTCTCCCGTGCTTGGGTCGATTGGATAACAACGTCGGTACTGGCGCAAGCGGTTCAAGTCGTACTCGTCTCCGCTGCCAATGTTGTTGCGAGACACCAAAGATCCCTTCAAGTAGAGCTGATTTTGAGTCGCTTCGTAACGATCTTGTTCATTGGCCCAAGCGGGTGGACCAGCGCTGATGTCCACTCCATCCGTGTAGTTGAACAAGCTTCCGTCCAAAAATAGGTTGGCGTAGAGTTCCGTGGCCTCAGGGCCAAGATAGACATTGCCACCCACGCCCTCTTTTGTGAACACAATGATTCCCAAATGGCCCCCTTCAATGGAGCCGTCGATGTAGACATCCCCACCCAAAACCACCAAAGTTTTGTCCGTGAATGAGCCTCCGGAACTGACTCCATCAATGTGCACGTCTTCTTCCGCCAACAAAAGTCTTCCGCCCATCAATTCCTTAATGTCTCCTTCTGGATTCATCTCTCCGTCCAAATGGTTTTCATCCGCGCTAGCGTAAGAATGTCCCACGCTCACACCCAAAGCGCTGCGCACCAAAGCGGCGTACAAACGATTCCGCAAAGTGATGGCACTGAAGCTGCCCTGCACAGAAACTTCATCTGAAGCACTGAACAAGCCCGATTGATCCACGGTTGCGCTGATCGACCCCACCAAGCCCATGTCTTGAGGCGGAGCGTGTCTGTCCGTCAGAGGCAAATAAGCCGTGTAGTAACAAGACGGCCGGCTGCTGAATTCCGTTCTGGACTGAGGCACGGCATCGCACACCCATTGTTCCAGAGTTGGACTGGCCGGCACCGTGGTAGCCGCGCTGCAATCTCCGTAAAAACCATAAACTCCAGCAGCAGTTTTAGAAGCAGGACACAAATAACCAAGCACCACCGAATCCGTGTAACTCAAGGTCGTGGAGGCTTCGGTTTTGGTTTTTGCCTCAGGCGTGGAGTCGTCGTTCGCGTCCAAAATAAAATGCGGATCCCCAATGTCAGGCATGCTGGTGTCACTCAATCGACTGTCCGACTGCGTGTACACCGTGTAGGTTTTTGATACCGCTTTGAGCACTTTTTTTCTCGCATCGGAAAGCCCTGAAACAGTGGCCGTCACTTCCAAACTCATGGGCTTATCGATCTCGCTGGACAAAGACGTGTAAGAACCTCCGTCGTAACTGGCCAAAAATTCCTTGATTTGGTACCGAGGCCTAAAACTCAAAGTGCCTTCCCCAGTGCCAAGAGTGTAGGCATAAGCGCCAGACCCATCTTCCACCAACTGAGATCCCGTCAAAAGTTCGGCGTCTCTGCTTCCAGACAAACTGAAGCTGGGGTCCAATAAAATTCGGCTCAAAATGTACATGTTCCTGTCGGATTTTCTGAGCTGGAAAACCTCATCTTTGGTCAGAGTTCCCTCCACAGGACAAGGGAAACTGGGACCGTATATAGTATAACAACCAGCTCTATCGGTGGGGTAATCAATGGTGCTGTCGCCATCGTCGTTCATGCCAATCATGTTGGACGTGGGTGAGGCAGACACCACAAACAGGTTCCAACTTTCCCAGGTGGCCCCCGCTCCGTCACTTTCAGCCATCACACATTCGGCCGTGGCACCCTTGCATTCGGTCAAAGTCGGATTCGCGCCGCCTTCTAAAATCGCCGTGCCCGTGTTGAAAACTTGATCAATGTACATCGGATAAGTGCTGTCTTCTTCCAGGTCAAAATCGGAAAGTGTGACTTCACTGCTGCTCAGATAACGAGCGTCCGTGGTGTCGTAAAACTCCACGCCAACCCTCCAGTAATCGTAGCCATCGGCCAGAGGTGCGTTGCTCACCGTTGCAGACACAGGCGAATTTCCAGTGGCATCTTCAATCGTCACAAAGGCTTGAATCTGATGAGGAGGCAATTCCATGGTCAAACCATTCAAAGAAACATAGCCATTTCCTGTTGTGGTGTAGAGATAATCGCTCCAAGCGTAACCTGTGACTTCACCCGTCGTCGTGTCGGTTTTCGGGCGGTATTGTTCATAAGTCAAGTCACTACAAGTCACTGATTTTTCTGATTTCGAGGAGCTGCCACGACAGACCCAATCAAACCAAAGCCACTGGTTTTGAGCACCAGATCCCGTCAAGGTCGTGAGGATCAATCCGTATCCTGTCCATTTTCCCGTCACCGTGTTCACACGCAAATCGTCCCGTGAATCTGTCCCGTCGATGTCCCAGGCCAAATCAATGTTTCCCAGAGTCTTGTTATAAAGATACGAATCTTGAGAAGAATCGGCATAAGCG
>CAYGAB010000114.1:0-3449 GCA_964347725.1 uncultured Candidatus Peribacteria bacterium
ATCGGTGATTTCGTGTGTTTGGTGTTGCGGTGCAATGCACTTGGAATCCAGAAAAATAGGAGTCGATGCTGCCCATTTGTTCTCCGAAATACATGTGCCCTTCATCCATCCAGATGAACGAAAATAGATCTGGATTGAGTTGTGCGTAGGCGAACTCTTCTTGACGTGCTTTGTTGATAAGGGTTTGTCCTGTCACAATGACCACATCTGCCGTATTGGCTTCAGCTAGCTTGTTTCCTTCCAGGTGCTTGACTGTTTTTTCTGAATTTCTTTTTTCAAATTCTTCTTTGAATCTTTCTGCGGCGGCTATGCTGGGCGTGACAATCAAACTTTTGCCTGTCATTTGTAAGATGAGGTCCACGGCAATGGTGGTTTTTCCTGATCCTGTCGGGCTCTCGACTCTTCCGCGCCGGTGTCCAGTTTTTAGGCCAGATAGGATTCCGGCTTTTATCTTGCTTTGGTAACTCAGTTGTCTGTGACTTTCGCTTGGGTGTCCAGGGCTTTCTTCTGTGGAAATTTTGTCTAAAGTACGCCAAAATTCTGCGTGGGCAGGTGAGATCCCTTCTGGTATTTCTAGCTCGGCATCTTCATTTCCAATGACGTCACAAGACATGTGGGCGTTTTACGGGTTAATTTTATACAATATTTTAAGATTTAAGTCAATAGATACTGGCCAGTAATTTTCATGATTTTTGCTAAGCTTATTTAGCATTATTTCCCTCATGAACGAACGACAAAAACAGCTGCGACTTTTTGCTCTTGAGCTGATGGCCAAAATGGAGAGGCCTCACAGTGGGCGAGTTCTTTCGGCCATTGATTTGATGGAGGCTTGGTACTTTGGGGAAGACGCGGGCAAGCCGATTTTCAATTACAATCCTTTGGTGCCGCAATGGGAGGAACGAGACATTTTTGTCTTGTCTAAACTGGAGGCGCTGCCGGCTCTTTATGCGGTTTTGCATTTTGCTCAGTACACTTTGCCGGCGGCACTTCCCGAATTGCCAACCCGTAAAATTCCTGGAATTGAAGTGAGTGCCGTGGCTCATGCTCATGGGCTCAGCGCGAGCGTGGGTTTGGCTCAGGCCATGCAGATGGATCGGCAGCATCGACATGTTTTTTGTCTACTTGGAGATTACGAATTGCGTCACGGTGAGGCTTGGGAGGCGATCATGACAGCCGCAGAACGCAAACTCGATCGACTGTGTTTGATTGTGGATGAAAACGATCCTCAAGACCTCATGCTGCAAGAGCGTTTTGAGGCGTTTGGGTGGAAGGTCATCAAATTGCCAGATGCTCACGACCACGACGAGATTGCTTATGCCTATGTCCGGGCTCGTTTGAGCAATCGGAAGCCGACGGTTATTTTGGCGCGAAGCATCAAATCCAAAGGAGTTCCTTTTGCGGAACGCAAGCCGGAGTACGACGACACGGTTTTTTCTGAGGTGGAAATGCAGGAAATTCGCTCACTTTTAATCTAATTTTATGTCATTGGACGAACGGTTGGTTCAATACGCTCTGAGGAACAAGCATCTGGTGGTGCTGGACACCAGTTTTCCAAAACCGGCTTTTCCCGACTTCAAGCGGAACTTTGATCTGCGTTACGTTTGGATTCCGTGCAGAGAGTCCGTGGCGCTTGGAATGGCGGCTGGCCTGGCGGCGTCTAAAAAATTGGTGGTGGTCTATGGGCTGTCCAATCCCACAGCAGATTTGCCAGATTCGACCTTGAATGTGAAAGTATTGGCCCACAGTTCGGTGGCGAAATGGCACGAGTTTGAGCCGCAGTTGGCGCAATTTGGTCCAGCAGTTCTGTTGATTCCTCCCAGTGAATCCAGTAGTCTAGGGGCGAACTGACCTCTCGCATGACTCGACCTTCCAATCTCCGTATCTTTTCTGGCAGCTCTCATCCGGAATTGGCGGCATCCGTGGCCAAGCAATTGGGTTTGGAACTTTCTCCAATGAAGATTTCAAAATTTGCTTGCCAAGAGATTTATGCTAGAGCGGATCATTCGGTGCGAGGAGATTTTGTCTGCATCATTCAGACTTCCACGGGGAATGTGAATGAAGATTACATGGAATTGTTCATCATGATTGACGCTTTGAAGCGGTCTTTTGCGGGAGAGATTCATGTTGTCATTCCGCATTTTGGATATGCACGACAAGATAGGGTGGCTTCTCCGCGTGAACCAATCACGGCGAAATTGATGGCGACTTTGGTGGCGGCGGCAGGCGCGGATCATGTGATCACGGTGCATTTGCACAGCGATCAAACGCAAGGATTTTTCCCTTTCCCCGTTGATAATTTGAACGTGCGCAGCATGTTTGCTGAGTATTTGGATTCAAAATCTTTGGACGACATGGTGATTGTTGCGCCAGATGCTGGAGCCGCGAAGGAAGCAGGACGTTTGGCTCGCATGTTGGATGTTCCTCTAGCGGTTTTGACCAAGGAAAGACCTCGATTCAATGAAGCCGAAGTGACGGCGGTGGTGGGAGAAGTGGAAGGGAAAACTTGTGTTCTGGTGGACGACATGGTGGACACGGCGGGTAGCGTGTGTGCGGCCCATGCGGCTTTGATACAAAATGGGGCCAATCCGGATGTCTATTTGGTGGCCACTCATGCGGTGTTTTCTGACCCGGCGGTGGAACGTTTGCGTGAGACAAAATTCAAAGAAGTGATTGTGACGGACACGATTCCTCTTCCAAAAGAAAAGCAATTTCCCGGTCTAACGGTTCTTTCTGTGGCGCCACTTTTGGCACGAGTCATCAAAGCGGTTTACAACAATCAATCGGTGACGGAATCCATTTAATTTTTTAATTTTCCAGTTTCATGCAAGTCTACATTGGAGCGGATCATGCGGGTTTTCAGATGAAAGAATCCTTGCGTGAGCACATGAAAGAATGTGGTCATCAGGTGGTCGATTTGGGGACTTTTCACGAAGAAGACAAAGTGGATTATCCAGATGTTGCTCGTGAAGTGGCGGAAAAAGTTCTAGAAAACTCGGGGAGCCGAGGCGTTTTAATTTGTGGAACTGGAATTGGAGTTTGCATGGCGGCCAATAAAATGAAGGGCATTCGTGCGGCCAGCGTTCATGACACCACGGAGGCTCGTTACACTCGTCTTCACAACGATGCCAACATTGTGACCATGGGGCAAAGAATCATTGGTTCGGAAGTGGCCAAAGACATTGTGGACGTTTTCATGTCCACGGATTTTGAAGGGGGTCGTCATGAAGCTCGTGTGGAAAAAATAAACGCCATGGACAATGCCAACTAAAGTTCTCATTGCGCCGTCCATTCTCTCGGCTGATTTTGGCCGTTTGAATGAGGAAATCTCCAGTGTGGAAGGGGCCGCGGACATCATTAGTGTGGACGTGATGGATGGACATTTTGTTCCCAACATCACGGTGGGAATGCCGGTGGTGAAAGCGATCAAAACCAAATTGCCGATTGAGTGT
>CAYGAB010000115.1:0-428 GCA_964347725.1 uncultured Candidatus Peribacteria bacterium
ATTTGTCTTCGATAGAAACGCTCTTCTGGGCGCTTTTAGTCTTCTCACTGGAGGAAGTTCAGAAAATTTCTCCATTGTATTGATGGGGCTTTCTCCTTACATCAATGCCTCCATCATCATTCAATTGTTGACCGTCATTCTCCCTAAAATGGAAGAAATTTCCAAAGAAGGAGAACAAGGACAAAAACGTCTGAACCGATGGACTCGTTGGTTGACCTTGCCTTTGGCCTTCATACAATCTTACGGAATGATCACCTTGATCAATGCACAAGCTCAAGTGCCAATCATTGAAAATCTCAGCGACCCAATGGTGATTCTGCCAATCATGTTGACCGTCACCGTTGGAACCTTAGCCGTCATGTGGTTGGGAGAAGTCATCACAGAAAAAGGAATTGGAAATGGAATTTCAATCTTGATTTTTGCTGGAA
>CAYGAB010000115.1:438-846 GCA_964347725.1 uncultured Candidatus Peribacteria bacterium
TTCCAAACATTGTGGGCCCAAGCTTAGCGCTGGCACAAACAGAACCAGAACGCATACTTCCAATGGTGGCCGTCTTGCTCATCACTTTATTGTTGACCGTGGTGGTCATCATGTTCACGGAAGGACAACGTCGAATTCCTGTGACCTACGGAGGTCAACGCAGCACTAAAATGGAGCAGTCATTTCTTCCAATTCGAGTGAATCAAGCGGGAATGGTGCCAATCATTTTTGCTGTTTCAGTCGTCACTTTTCCTTCCATTGTTGGTCAGTTCTTGCTCTACGCAGATTCCGAATGGATCAAGCAAATTGGACGCGTCGCAACAACACAATTCAGCCCCAGCAGCTTGGCTTACATTGTGGCTTACTTTTTACTCACGATTGGATTCACCTACTTCTACGTCAGCATCA
>CAYGAB010000115.1:856-3431 GCA_964347725.1 uncultured Candidatus Peribacteria bacterium
TCAAAAACGTGGTGGCTTTATTCCCGGATTGCGTCCAGGAAAGGAAACCGCAGAGCACCTTGCCATGGTATCGAACCGCCTCAATTTATTTGGAGGTTTGATGGTGGCTGGAATGGCAGTTCTACCCATGTTGATATCCATGGCTTTCACTCAATTGAATGTTGGATCTGTTCCCATGTTGATCGGCGGATCCGGAATCATCATCGTGGTGGGGGTTGTGCTTGATTTGATTCGCCGAATCAATGCCGACATGCTCACGCATCATTACGACCGTTTCTACAAAGGTTAACCCTTAATCTGAATCTTCATGGACATCGTTCTATTTGGAATGCAGGGATCAGGAAAAGGAACTCAAAGTCAAAAGATTGCTGCTCAATTTGGTTTGAAAATTTTTGAAACCGGCGCGGAATTGAGACGTTTGGCAGAAGAAAACAGCGAGCTCGGTAAAAAAGTAAAAAGCATCATGACGGCTGGCCATTTGGTTCCAACGGAAGTGGTCATGGAAATCATAGAAGATTTTGCAAAACAACTTCCAGACGGAAGTGGGGCCTTGTTCGACGGCATTCCACGAAGCGACGACCAACGAAAACAATTTGACGAACTCATGAACAAGACTGGACGTGAATTCAAAGGATTGCTCATTGAAATCAGCGAAGAAGAAGCTCTCAAACGACTAACCACACGCCGCATTTGTGATGCATGTAAAAATGCTTATCCTTCCTTTTATGACAAAGAAGTTTGTGAAAACTGTGGTGGTAAACTAGTGACTCGCCAAGACGACACGCCCGATGCAATCCGAGTTCGATTGGACACCTTTTTAGAAAAAACCATTCCGGTGATTGAACACTACAAAAAACAAGGAAAAATGATTACAATTCGTGGCGAACAATCCATAGCTGGAGTTGAAAAAGACATCCTAGAGGCTCTCAATTCCTTGATGTAAAAAATGTCCTTCATCAAAACCTCAAACATCCACATTAAAAATCCCATGGAAATAGAATCCATGAGAAAAGGTGGTAAAATTTTGGGCGAAATTTTGAGTGCAGTGAGTTCTCACCTAGAACCAGGAATGAGCACTTGGGATTTAGAAAAAAAAGCAGAACAATTGTTTGCACAATACGGCGTTCAACCCGGATTCAAAGGGTACCACGGATACCCTGCCATTTTATGCACTTCCACAAACGACGAAGCAGTCCATGGAATTCCAAACAAGAAACCCTTAAAGAAAGGTGACATTTTGTCGATCGACTGTGGCGTGCTCCTAGATGGACTGAACACCGATTCTGCCATTGCTGTGGTGGTCGGTGGAGAAACAAATCCAAAGGCACAGAAATTTGTGGACACCTGCATTCGCGCTCTGTGGGACGGAATCAAACAAGTAAAACCTGGAAATAAAATCGGCGACATTGGCTGGGCCGTTGAAAAAACCGTGAAAGAAGCTGGGTTTTCAATCATAAAAGAGCTCACAGGCCATGGCATTGGCTACACACTTCACGAACCACCCCACATTTATAACTACGGGAAAAAAGGAACTGGTTTGGCACTCAAGCCCGGAATGACCATTGCGATTGAACCCATCATCGCCATGGGTTCTCCCAAAATAGAAACACTGGAAGACGATTGGACCATAGCCACTCAAGACGGATCTTGGGCAATTCAACACGAACACACTCTTTTGGTGACTGAAACTGGCTTCGAAGTTTTAACTTTGAGACCAGACGAAAAAATCATGTGACGTGCTTCAATCCGAATTCAAAACTCCATCCACCCACCAACGAACCGTGTTCATGTTTCCCCCACGCGGCTGCAAAGTGTCGATCGCGTATTGGTCGTGGCAAGGATCCGTGGAGCAATCTTGAATCACGTGTGAGGTCACATAATTGACAGGCACGGGCACATTGTCCAAAACATTGGCAGTGGACAAAACATTGCCTCTCTCGATTTGAAATCCTTGATACTTAAAATAGGCACCCAAAGCCTCTTGCACACTCATGTCTGTGTCCATGGAGCCAAGAATTGTCTTAAGGATTTTCAAAAGAGAAACTGAATCCCCCAAACCCAGCGTTTTAGCTTTGTCTTGCAAAGCTTCCAAAATGAGCTGCTGCCGTTCGGCTCGAGAATAATCAGAAGTCGTGTGACGCGACCTAGCCACTCTCAAAGCCTGAGTTCCGTTCAAATGATGAACTCCAGCTTCATAATACAAAGTGGAACAAACTCCATTGTCACAAGTTCTGTAAGTGGGATCAACCAAGGTTTCCTCCAAGGTCAAATCCAGTCCTCCCATCAAATCAATGATGTCACGAAAAGCATACATGTCCACCAAGGCATAATGTTCAATTTTATAACCCATCAATTCCTCAACCCATCTAACCTGTTCCTTCAAACCGTAAGCGGCATAAACGCTATTTATTTTTCTGCCTTCCAGGTACAAATCTCTTGGGATGCTAATGAAAGTGATTTTTCGTGTGTCTTCATTGACATTGGCAAACATGATCGTGTCCACATTGGACCCGTGTTTTCCCATCAACAACAGATTGAAATTCGAGTCATCGTCGACAATTTCTGAATAAGTCGG
>CAYGAB010000116.1:0-3415 GCA_964347725.1 uncultured Candidatus Peribacteria bacterium
CTCCAATCGTTGGATGCAACTGACCGAAGACGTTCCAAACTTAACAGAAGAAAACATCTCCAATTTCATCGCCAAACTGGCCCCGCAAGAACGCAACTTACTGCTGAGCCACTTAATCCAAGCCGACCATGTTCAATGAAAACGCTTCCCCTTCTCCAGAAAGTGAAAAAACCACCCCAAGTTCTAGCTTGGACCAACTCACTCAGTGGGGCAAAGACACCCTCACCAAATTGGAGGCCACCGCACGAGGAGGAGCCACGGAATACATCAAAGCCAACTGCTTGAAAGAAAAGGGCGGTCCTGCCAAACCAGAAAAAGCGGCGGAAGTCGCCAAACTAGTGCAAGGCCCTCAAGACGGTCCTGCCCTAAACCAGTACTTGAAAGACATTAAAGGCTTCCCATTGAGCAGAGAAGCCAGCACTGCGCTACTGCAAGCCGCCGACAAAACGGCGAGTGGAATATCAGATTCAAGGGGCTACAAAGAGAGGCCCAACATGCGCTTGGCCAGAAGCACCTACGCCACGCTCAACGGCGACCCAAATGTGGCAGCGGAAACAGAAAAACGTTTTAATTTGACCCATCTTGAAACAGGGCTCACAGGCCCGCCTCCTCTCAGTCTCTCCGGACATCCAAATCTCGCTCAGATTTACGAAAACAATTATGCCAATCCAATCGCTCGACAATACGATTGGCTCCGCAGCTTTCCAGATTCTGGGCTGGTTTCTCCCCAGGCCGTGTCAAACTTACTGAACACTGCAGTTGCAGACCTGAATCGTTCTGGAAATTTCAGAAGCACGAGCGTGGACTTGCTCGACCCAGAGCACAGCATTTTATTCAATCCAAAAGCCAGCATCGGCGATCTACGTGCCGTACTGAGTGCAGCGGAAACAAATATCCTCAATCCATCTCCAAGCGACCCACGTAAAATCAACGCCATGAATCAGCTCGTCAAAAGAATTGAAACCGCCAAAGACCTTCAAGAAAGATCCACCCCAGCTCTAGATGCAGACCTGGCTCGCATAAAAAACACCATAAAAACGGGCGATTCTTCCGTCACCACCTAAAACTTCAATCCTTTTTCAAAAGGCTCTTTGTCTGGATACGGCCCAATCACCGCCAGATAGAGACTTTCGTCTTGAAGGATTTTTGCCGCCACACGTTTGACGTCCGCAGCGGTAACCGCATCAATGGATTTGAGAATTTCTGAGAAACTTTTGATGTCGTCGTACAAAAGTTCATGACGAGACAACATTTGAGCCACGTGTTCGGAATCTTCCATGGACAAAGTGAGTTTGCCCTTGAGGTATTCTTTGGCTTTTTTGAGTTCGGAATCCGGCACCACCACGTGACGAATTTTGTCATATTCCTCGATGATCGCTTGAATGGCTTCATGAATTCGGTTCACGTCCACCCCAGCACGCGTGTAAAAAGTTCCCGTGTCCAAATAGTCTTCGGTTCCGGTAGAAATGTAGTAAGCCAAACCTTTTTGTTCACGCACGGCCAAGAACATTCTGGAACTCATGTTTCCACCCAAAATAGAAGCCAAAACTTTGACAGCATAATGATCTGGATCTTGAGCGGACAAACCTTGAACTCCCACCAAAAGATGCGCTTGTTCGGTGGCCTTTGTTTGCAAATGAACCTTTTCCACCGATTCCAAACCGTCCACAAAAGGACTCATTTTGCGGGTCACCTTCTTTTTTGGCATGGGAAAACGTTCTTCGATCATGGCCACTGCGTCTTCGTGCTTGATGGATCCAGACAAACAAATCACCATGTTTTCAGGAGTGTAGAGCGATTCTTTGTACTCCACAAAATCTTCACGAGACAAAGTTTTGATCACATCTTTGGTCCCGACTTCGTCCCAACCCAAGGCTTGGTCTCCAAAAATCGCGCGTTCAAAATTCCACGCCACTTGGTACATGGGCGTGTCTTGGTACATGTTGAATTCTTCTAAAATAACGCCGCGTTCTTTTTCGATTTCCTCTTGATCAAAGCGAGCGTGCAACATCATGTCCGACAAAACGTCCAGAGCTAATTTCACGTGACTGGCCGCCAATTTAACATAATAACCGGCGTACTCTTTACCCGTGAAGGCATTGAATTCGCCGCCCACTCCATCGATCGCCTCAGAAACCGCCTTCGCATTGCCGTATTTTTTCGCTCCCTTGAAGAACATGTGTTCCAAAAAGTGAGAAATTCCATTGATGTTGGCCGTTTCCCAACGTGACCCAGCTTTCACCAGAACCAAAGCCGTCACTGACTTAGTGCCTTCGATGTTTTCTGTGATAACTCTTAACCCATTGGTGAGCGTGGTTTTGCGATGCATAAAATAAAAGTAAAATTGAGATCACTTGCGCGGGCATCCTAGCAAAAGCTAGTATTGGAGTCCACATAAATCAAGAAAATGACCCGCGGACGCTTCGAATTTGGACGAATACATTTTTTCTTTTTAGGATTTGCTGGCATCACAATTGCCATCGTCTTGCGCTTGTTTTATTTGCAGGTCATTGAGCACGGATACTACAAAGAAATCGCAGAACGTGAACAATACGGCTACACCACTTTGCCGGCTCGCCGAGGAGAGATTTTGATTCAAGACTATCAGTCTGGAGAAAGCTACGCCTTGGCAACCAACACGACGCTCAACATGATTTATGCGGATCCAGCCTTGATTGACGACCCAGACACCGTAGCAGACACCTTGGCCCCCTTGCTTTTTGATCTTGAAATAGAAAAAGAAAAAGACGAAAAACGCCACGAAGAAGAATTCAAGGCCATTGCAAAATTGGAAAACGAAATCTTAAAAGAAGAAGCCCTCTCTCATCTCAAACTCATGAGCGACGAGGAACTTTTAGAGGACTACACTCAAAATTTAAAAGACATTTTTGAGAAAAAATTAAGAGACACCATTCTGATTCAAGAAAACGTGGACCCAGAAACTCAAGAAAAAATTCGCCAGGCCAATCTAGAAGGAATAGACATGACAGAAAAAGGCAATCTTTACGCCTACCCCAGCAAAATCGGCAACAAAGAAGCCGTGGCCAAAAGTCTCGCGGAAATTTTCAAAACCGATGTGAAAGATTTGGAAACCATTTTGAAAGGAAAAAACCATTACGTTGAACTCAAGCACCGACTCACTCCAGAAGTCTCTCAGCAGATAGAAAAAATCATTGCGGAGGACCGTGAAAAAACTCGTCTAGAAAACAAAAAACGCGACAAAAACGACCAGAAAGACCCCGTTTATCTAGGAATTCGCCTCAAAGAAGAATATTTCCGATTTTACCCAGAACAAGAATTGGCCGCTCAAGTCTTGGGTTACGTGGATTCCTCCAGCACTGGTTCTTATGGCGTTGAAGGCACTTACGATGAACTCCTACAGGGAAAAGATGGGATCTTTGCCTCTCAAGTGGAC
>CAYGAB010000117.1:0-2598 GCA_964347725.1 uncultured Candidatus Peribacteria bacterium
GGCTCTTGGGTGTGAAACGGACTTCGTTGCTAAAAACGAAGACTTTTTGTCAAAAGCGCAAAGTTTGGTGACTCGACTTTTTAAGGAAGGAATGGATGCCGACATTGACAGTGAAATCAAAGATTTGAATTTGCAGATGGGAGAGAAGGTGGAGGTGAAGGAGAAAATTGTTGTGCAAGGAGGAATGGTTGGAAGTTACTTGCATTCAAATAAAAGGATTGGCGTGGTGGTTCAGCTCAAGGGTGGAGACTTCCAGAAGGCAAAAAACACCGCGATGCACGCAGCGGCCACAAATCCAAAGTACCTCTCCCCTGATGACGTCTCTCCAGAATCTGTGGCCAAAGAAAAGGGCATCTGGTCTGAACAATTGAAGGCTGAAGGCAAGCCTGCTGAAATCATGGATAAAATTATGATGGGCAAAGAAAAGAAATTCCGAGAAGAAAATGCTTTGCTCACTCAAGCCTTTGTTGTGAACCCAGACCAAACCATTCAACAAATGTTGGAAGGAGCGGACTTGGTGGCTTTCTACCGATTTGAAGTCTAATGTTTGATCCAATTGAAGAAGCCATTGAAGCAATTGCTGATGGTCAAATGATCATTGTTGTGGATGACGAAGACCGTGAAAATGAAGGGGATCTTGTCATGGCCGCAGAAAAAGTCACGCCGGACCTCATTAATTTCATGATGAAGGAAGGACGTGGTTTGATTTGCGTTCCCGTGACAGAATATCGTGCAGAGGAACTTCAATTGGAGCCAATGGAGAAACGCAACACCGAAGCTCATTTGTGTAATTTTACGGTTTCTGTTGATTATCGAATTGGGACTTCCACTGGCATTTCATCTTCAGATCGAGCGAAAACCATTGCCGCTTTGGCGAACGTGGATTGTCTGCCCAAACACTTTGCTCGGCCGGGGCACATTTTCCCATTGGTGGCGCGTGAAGGTGGAGTTTTGGTTCGAGCGGGGCACACGGAAGCGGCTGTGGATCTTGCTCGCCTGGCTGGACTTTCACCTCTTGGAGTTTTGTGTGAGATTGTGAAGGACGATGGAGAAATGGCGCGTCGGGACGATTTGCTGGCTTTTGCTAAACGTCATTCTCTTAAAATAATTTGCATCAAAGATTTGATTGCTTACCGCCGAAAAAACGAAAATCTGGTTCGCTGTGAGGTGGAGACTTCTTTGGAAACAGAATACGGACCTTTTAAAATTAAGATTTATTCCAATTTGATTGATGACAGGGAGCACGTGCTTCTCATTCGTGGAGACCTCAAAGGCAAAGAAAATGTTTTGGTTAGGGCTCACAGCGAATGCATGACGGGCGATGTTTTCCATTCTTTGCACTGCGATTGTCGCGCTCAATTGGACGCTGCCATGAAAATGGTGAGTGAAAAGGGCGAAGGAGTGATTCTCTACATGCGGCAAGAAGGACGAGGCATTGGCTTGATCAATAAGCTCAAGGCTTATGAGTTGCAAAAAACTGGTTTGGACACCGTGGAGGCCAATGAAAAACTTGGCTTTAAAGCGGATCTGAGAGAGTACGGAATTGGAGCTCAAATGCTCCAAGACATAGGTCTGACTTCCATTGATTTGCTCACGAACAATCCTCAGAAAATCGTTGGACTGGAGGGCTATGGACTGAAAGTGAATCAGAGAATTCCTTTGCAATGTAAGAGCAATCAGGAATCTTTGCGTTACATGAAAACCAAAAAAGAAAAAATGGGTCATTTGCTCAGTGATTTATGAATGAAATGAAGGAAGACCACCCGGCCTGGCACATGCGAAGGGCTTTGCGTTTGGCCGAACAAGGCCGGCCGTGGACCTTTCCTAACCCTCTGGTTGGAGCGGTGATTGTTAAAAATGGAAAACGAATTGGAGAAGGTTTTCATGCAAAATTTGGTGAATCACACGCAGAAGTGGTGGCTTTGAACGCTTGCGAGGAAGATCCACATGGAGCCACTTTGTATGTGACTTTGGAGCCTTGTTGCCACGAAGGGAAAACACCTCCTTGCACTCAAGCTGTGATCAATGGTGGAATTAAAAAAGTTGTGATTTCGGTTTTGGATCCTTCTGAAAAAGTCGCGGGGCAAGGAATTCAAATCTTAAAAGATGCTGGCATTGAAGTGGAGATTGGCCTTTTGGAAGAAGAAGCAAGAAAGCTGAATCGTTTTTTCTTCACCACTCATGAGAAAAAACGTCCCTTTGTGACTCTGAAAATGGCCCTAAGTTTGGATGGTAAAATCGCATCAACTCCAGGTGAGCGGAGTTTTCTGACTGGAAAAAAAGCTCAAAAACAAACTCACATCTTAAGGAGCGAGCACGAGGCGATTTTGGTGGGGGCTGGCACCGTTTTAGCGGACGATCCTCATCTTGGAGTTCGGGAGGTTGAAGGGCGGGATCCTTTGCGTGTTGTTTTGAAGGGAAAGAGGAGTTTGGCTGGAGATTTGCAAATTTTTAGAGATGAGAATGTTTTGGTTTTGGAGGAGCTTTCCATCCCAGAGGTCATGGAGCTTTTATTTGAAAAAGGAATCACTTCAGTTTTGGTTGAGGGCGGAAGTGAAATTGCGACTCAGTTCATTGAAGCGAAAGCGGTGGATGAAT
>CAYGAB010000117.1:2608-3381 GCA_964347725.1 uncultured Candidatus Peribacteria bacterium
GAAATTCGCCTTTCTGTGGATTCCGTGCAAGAATGTGGCAGCGACATTTTCCTCACCGCCCACCCGCTATGGGATGGAAACAATTCCTAATTTATCTCTTTCGTTCTTGGTTTTTTCCACGTCGTCCTGTGACCATGGAATGGCAGATGTGGCGCTATTTGAACAAGGCCAGAAAACAACATGGCTTGAAAGCGGTTTGGATGCAAAGTGATTTACGAGTGGTTGCTCGTTTGCACAGCAAAGACATGGCAAAACTGGATTATTTTGAGCACACCAATTTGCGTGGGCAAAGCCATGCTGATCGCTACAAGGAAGCTAGGATTGGGGACTTGGTTTCGGGTGAAAATTTGGCCAAAATTGGCGGCTTCCCCTTCCCTGTTGAGCAAGCTCACAAAGGGCTCATGAACAGTCCTGGGCACCGAGCTAACATTTTAAATGGTCAGTACAATTGCGTTGGAGTGGGACTGCATCGTTCTGAAGACAAGGTTTATTATTTTACGCAAAATTTTGCTAAACGAGATTTGTTTTTTTTCAAAACGCCCGCTCCTGTTTTGAGGGTTGGGAAAAAATATCATTTGAAATTCACCCCCATTGAACCCGTGAGCATGGGTCTTTTGCGCATCACTCAATTCAAGGAAACTGTCTCTGAAAAAACTTTTCGCATCAATCCTGGCGGCAATTCGCTGCCCTTTTTGTTTTCAGAAACGGGGCCTTATTTGATTCAAATTTTTACGGCGACTTCAGCTCAAGTGAAAACTGGTCAACTTCACCTT
>CAYGAB010000118.1:0-3380 GCA_964347725.1 uncultured Candidatus Peribacteria bacterium
ATCCCAATCCAATCAAAAAAGCCAAAACCAAAACACCACTGCAGCAAAATTTCAGATGACGCGGAGACAAATTTGCCTCCCTCAGCAAGTCCATGAAACCACCGCCTTCTTCCTCATCTTCTTCTCCATCCAGTTCACCATCCAAATGCGTTTGTTCCTGAACCGTGTCTCGAATTCCCTTGCGCCTGGCCTGAAGTTCACTGCTTTCACGCATTTGCTCCACCTCCAATCCACCAAAAGTGTCCAAAGAGCCAAGAACGGCTGGCTTTTCCGCACCACTCAAAAGAGATTCGCCGTCAGAACCCAGCTCTGGAGCAGGGTCAGGGGAGCCTGGCGCAGCATTCGGTTTTTTGAGAGGATGCTCTGTCATAGACAGATTGTATCACAAAAACGAGCTGCTGTCATCATCGCAAGTGCCAAAAAAACCACCCGAAACTTGAAGAAAGCCAATCCTTTCCTTAAAATACCCCAGACTTTAATTCTTAACTCATTCGTCCATGAACGTCCCCGTTCTTGCCGTGGCAGCCAGTGTGCTCGCTTTAGGATGGGCCATTGCCTTGATCGTTGGAGTGCTTCGCAAAGATGCGGGCAACCCCAAAATGCAAGCCATTGCCGCCTCAATCCAAGAAGGAGCCATGGCTTTCCTGAACCGCCAATACAAAACCTTGGCCGTGTTCACAATTGTTATTTTCCTCCTACTTGGCTTTGCCTTGCCTGGAGAGCACGGCTTTTTGATGGCCATGGGCTTCCTTGTCGGAGCCATTTTCTCCGCCCTCGCTGGTTACGTGGGCATGGGAGTTGCCGTTCGAGCCAACGTTAGAACCACCGCCGCCGCCAAAGAAGGTTTGGCACAAGCTTTGCTCGTGGCATTCCGCGGAGGAGCCGTAACAGGTTTGGCCGTGGTAGGACTAGCCCTCTTGGGAGTGGCTGGATTCTATTGGTTGCTCATGAACAGCTTTGGAATTCGAGTGGACGAAGCTCCTGGACTCCTCATCGGGTTTGGGTTTGGAGCCTCACTCATTTCTCTCTTCGCTCGTGTTGGTGGAGGAATTTACACCAAAGCCGCCGACGTTGGAGCGGATCTTGTGGGTAAAATTGAAAAAGGAATCCCAGAAGACGATCCTCGCAACCCTGCCGTCATCGCCGACAACGTGGGAGACAACGTGGGAGACTGTGCCGGAATGGGCGCCGATCTCTTTGAAACCTACGCCGTCACCTTGATCGCTGCCATGATTTTGGCCGCCTCAACTTTGGTCGGAGACTTTGGAGCTGCCGTGGTGGAATACCCATTGGCACTTGGAGCCTTGGCCGTTGCTGCCACCATCGTGGGAATTTACTTCGTGCGATTGGGAGAAGGAAAAAAGAACATCATGGCCGCCTTGTACCGAGGAACGCTCGTAACAGGTTTGATTTCTGCGGTTGGCTTCTACTTCATCACGAAGTCCATGATCAATGACATGAACATTTTCTGGGCCAGCATCGTTGGACTAGTGGTGACCGTGCTCATTGTGATTGCAACCGAATACTACACTTCAACCGAATACAAGCCGGTTCGCAGCATCGCAAAAGCTTCTGAAACCGGAGCTGGAACCAACATCATTGCAGGTCTGAGCGTGGGGCTTTACTCCACCTTCCCAATGGTGATCATCATTGTGGGCGCCATTTTGGCCGCTTACTGGTTTGGAGAAAATTCCAGCCTCCACAGTGGAGTTTATGGAATCGCTATCTCTGCCGTGGCCATGCTTTCAACCACTGGAATGGTGATCGCAATGGATTCTTACGGGCCAATCACAGACAACGCTGGTGGAATTGCCGAAATGGCTGAATTGCCTCATTCCGTTCGTGAACACACGGACGCGCTCGACGCCGTTGGAAACACCACCAAAGCCGTGACCAAAGGTTACGCCATTGGTTCCGCTGCCTTGGCCGCACTCGTTCTTTTCCAAGCCTATGGAGAAGAATTGATGAAGTACAGTGGCTCAGAGTTCATCTTCAACATTGCCGACCACCGAGTTTTGATCGGATTGATTTTGGGAGGAATGTTGCCATTCTTGTTCTCCAGCTACCTCATGGAAGCTGTGGGCCGAGCCGCCTTCAGCGTGGTGGAAGAAGTGCGCCGCCAATTCCGTGAAATCCCAGGAATCATGGAAGGAACCGGACGACCCGAATACAACAAATGTGTGGACATTGTGACCAAAGCCGCCCTCAAAGAAATGGTCCTTCCTGGACTCATTTCCGTGGCTGCCCCTCTCCTTGTCGGATTCATCCTCGGGCCTTTGGCCTTGGGCGGACTCCTTGGTGGGGTGATTGTTTCTGGTCTGCTCATGGCCATCAACATGTCCAATGCCGGTGGAGCTTGGGACAATGCTAAAAAGTACGTGGAAGAAGGAAATCACGGTGGCAAGGGCTCTGAAGCCCACAAAGCCGCAGTGGTGGGAGACACGGTTGGTGATCCTTACAAAGACACCGCCGGCCCAGCCTTGAACGCCTTGATCAAAGTGATCAACACGATTGCCTTGATCATTGCTCCCCTCATTGCCGTCAGTGCAGTGAGCTAGTTCTCAACACTCAAATGTCTCCCCTGGGAGAATCCAAGAGACGGCCTTCGGGCCGTTTTTTGGTGGACCAAGCCCAGAAAGTCATGCTAAAATAAAGCGTACGCTATTCAATACGCTATGAACTCCATCAATGTCACCGCCGCAAGAAAGTCTCTCTACCACTTAGTGGACTCCGTCAACGAATCCAAAATCCCCCTCACGATTGAAGGGAAACGCGGTTCCGCCGTTCTCATTTCTGCCGAAGACTGGAGCGCCATTCAAGAAACCCTATTTTTGAATCAGATTCCAGGCATGAGCCAATCCATCCAAGAAGGTTTGGCTGAAGACCCTGAGAACTGCTCCGACGAGTTAACCTGGTGAAATCCACATGTACCGCCTAATTTTCACCAAGCAAGCCCAGAAAGATGCAAAAAAGTTGGTCAATTCAGGGCTGAAACCCAAAGCCCAAGCGCTCCTCCAATTGCTCAAGGAAGACCCAATGCAGAGTCCGCCTCGCTTTGAAAAACTCGTGGGCAATTTAAGCGGAACCTACTCCAGACGTATCAATCTCCAACATCGATTGGTCTACCAGATTTCAGAAGAACAAAAAACTGTCAAAGTGATCCGCATGTGGACTCATTACGAATAGCTGTCAATTTCAAATGAGTGGATTGGACGGCTTTTGCCTTTCCCCTTTTTTGATTTTTACCTAGGATGAAGGACTCCCACTCACCAACGCCATGCTCTCTCCTTTTCAATTCCAGCAGACCGCTCAACTCCTTCAAGAGACCGCCGATTCCTTCGTGCTCCAGATCCAAAGTGGCTCCAATCAAGGCCCAATGA
>CAYGAB010000119.1:0-3373 GCA_964347725.1 uncultured Candidatus Peribacteria bacterium
CAACGGCAGAGTGGTGGATCCAGCCAATCAAATGGACACGCTGGCAGACGTCTACATTGCAGATGGGAAAATCGTCGAAATCGGAAAAAATTTAGCAAAGAAATATGCTGCAGTGGACAAAGTCATTTCAGCTGAAAATAAAGTGGTTTGTCCAGGGCTCATAGACATTCATGTGCACCTCAGAGAACCTGGCAGAGAAGACAAAGAAACCATCGTCACCGCTTCACGTTCAGCAGCCAAAGGCGGAATCACTTCCGTGGTGGCCATGCCCAATTGCACGCCTCCAGCAGACAACCAAACGGTCTTGGAATACATTTTGTCAAAAGCCAAGAAAGAATCGATCGTCAACATTTTTGTCTCTGGCTCTGTGACCAAAAAACTCGAACACCACACCTTGGCTGAAATCTGGGAAATGAAAAACACAGGTGCGGTTTGTGTGACAGATGACGGAACCCATGGCTTGCAAAATCTAGACGTCTACCGGAAAGCCATGCAGTACTGCAAAACTCACGACATGCCCATGCTGTCCCACACGGAAGATGAAAATTTATCTGAAGGTGGACAAATGCACGAAGGAGTGGTCTCCAGCCGTTTGGGCGTCAAAGGGATTCCGGCCAGTTCTGAAGACAGCGCAACCGCACGCATTTTGTGTCTAGTGGAAGAAGTCAAACACCCCATGCACTTCACTCATGTGAGCAGCAAATATGCAATCGCTTTGATTGAGCAAGCTCAAAAAAGAGGACTTCCCGTTACCGCCGACGCAACGCCTCATCATTTTTCTCTGACAGATGAAGCTTTGAACGGATTCAACACTCACGCCAAAGTGCTCCCTCCAATCCGGAGTGAAGACCACCGCCAAGCCATTTTGGAAGGCTTGAAATCCGGTGTGATTTCCGTGATCGCCTCCGACCACGCGCCTCATTTGTGGAGAGAAAAAGAAACCAGTTTTGAAGATGCCGCTTTTGGAATGGTCGGTTTTGAAACCATGCTTCCCTTGATTTTAACCCATTTGGTGGACACGAAAGTATTGAGCTTAAGCCAAGCCGTCTCAACCGTGACCATCAATGCCGCCAAGGTCATGCGCCTCAACAAAGGCACTCTTTCTATTGGCGCCGACGCCGACCTGTGCATTTTTGATCCAGAAAAAACCATCGAAATCGACCGCACCAAATTCGAATCCAAAGGCTCAAATTCCGCTTTCCACGGAGCAAAACTCAACGGAGAAGTCACAGAAACCATTGTGGCAGGAAAACTAGTGGTAGAAGCTGGAAAACTCATTGTTTAAATGACTTTAGTTTTACTTTTTTTGGGTGGCATCGCCACGGGAACCATGGGCGTGCTTTTTGGGGCCAGCGCATTTCTAGCCATTCCATTAGTACAAGGACTCTACCCCAGCTTCAGCTATGGAGAAGTGTTGAGCAATGTGCGAGCTGGAGCCTTGGGACGCAGCCTAATGAGCACAAGCAGCACTCGAAAACACATCCATTTCAAAGAAAGTTTGAGAATACTGATTCCCTTCGCCATTTCCTCTGTGATTGGGCTTTTTCTAGTGGTGAATTTGGACAAAAGCTATCTGCTGTACGCCATCATTATTGCTATTATTTTTTCGGAATTGAGCCCACGCATTAGCCACTTGATGAACGAAAAAACACGTTTCTTATTTTCTATTTTGATAGGCCTCTACCAAGGAATGATCACCGCCGGCAGCAGCGTCCTGATACTGGGTTTGGTAAGAACTTTGCACCCAAAAGACGATCAAATCGTGCACGCAAAAATACAAGCCTTGTTCATAGAGATGGTGGGCGTGCTACTTCTAGTTGCAACCCACATTTTTCATGGTGATCTCATGTTCCCAATCTGGCTGGTCTTTGCACTAGGCTCTGGGATTGGCGGCTACCTCGGCGGACATCTATTGACCAAAACCATAAAACTGTCTAAAAAGGCTCAAAGGCATTATGTCTGGGCTGTGTACCTACTCGCCTTACTCCCCTTTCTGTTCACATGACCCAACTCACCCTAACACTGCAGGACGGAACCGAGTTCTCTGGAACAGGTTTTGGTGCTCTTGAAGAAAGCGAAGGCGAAGTGGTTTTCACCACAGGAATGGTTGGCTACCCAGAAAGCCTCAGCGACCCCTCTTTCAAAGATCAAATCTTAGTGACCACTTTTCCACTATTGGGAAATTATGGAGTTCCTCAAGAAGAGCTGGATGAAAACAAGCTCAGCAAATGGTTTGAAAGCGCAAAAATTCATCTAAAAGGACTGATCGTCCTGGATTACAGTGAAATCTACTCGCACTGGAACGCCAACAAAAGCCTCTCCGACTGGCTCAAAGAATACGGCGTGCCGGGAATCAGCGGAATAGACACTCGAGCGCTCACCAAACTGCTTCGAGACAAAGGTTCTCAACTGGGCAAAATCCACCAAACTGGAAGCAAAATCTCAGCTGATTTTTACGACCCAAACAAAGAAAATCTAGTGGCCAAAGTCAGCCCAAGTCACCCTGAAACTTATGGAGAAGGCAGCAAACACATCGCCATCATCGACACCGGAATGAAGCTGAACATCCTCCGCAGCTTTTTGAAACGAGGCGTGAAAGTCACACGCTTTCCTTGGAATCAAAACCCTTTTGAAATCGAGGCGATCCAAGGCACCAAATTCGATGGAATCTTCTTCTCAAATGGTCCTGGGGATCCAGAAGTCATGGACGAAACCGTAGAAATCATGAAAGCTTGTTTTGAACGTAAAATTCCCACCTTTGGAATCTGTTTGGGCAGCCAAATCATGGCCAGAGCCGCGGGTGCAAAAACCTACAAAATCAAGTACCGACACCGTGGACAAAACCAGCCCTGCATAGACACTCAAACGGGACGCTGCATCATCACTTCTCAAAACCACGGGTTTGCCGTGGACGAAAAAACGCTTCCAGACGACTGGATTGTGTCTTTTGTGAATGCCAACGACGGAACCGTGGAAGGAGTTCGTCACAAGAAATTGCCATTTTTCTCAGTTCAATTCCATCCGGAATCCACGCCAGGCCCCACCGATTCCAATTATTTGTTCGACGAATTCATTGCCATGCTATAATCGCAGCATGCGCCACCTCCCACACTTCTTACTCGCAATAGCTCTTCTCACAACAAGCTTGATGGGTCCTGTTTATTTGGCGCGCCAAAATCCATTGGCCACCTCAAATCCACTCCCAGAACAAATTGCGGAGCTGCCGCCCACCCTGGACTCAGAACCTGTTCAACTTGAAGCAGAAGAGCCTGAAGAATCAACATCTGAACAATTCACAGACATTTCAGGCCATTTTGCGGAAGATGCAATTAAAAAACTTGCAGACCTCGGTGCCATTGAAGAAACCGAAGAC
>CAYGAB010000120.1:0-3339 GCA_964347725.1 uncultured Candidatus Peribacteria bacterium
CGGCTTCATCTTCAACAATTCTTCTTACGGTTTCTGCAGACACTGGAGAAACGTCCTCCACGAGCACGCCGACAGTGCTTTACACGAACGCTGGGGGCCGTCTCACAGATGCCATTGGGAACGCTGTTGCCACCTTTGGTTCAAACCTCAATGTTACGGACTCTGCCGCTCCAGCAATCCGCACCGTGACCATAGAAGAGACAGGGACAGCGAATGGACTCATTGATAAAATCACAATTCTTTGGAGCGAGAACATAGACACAGACGACAGCGCAGCTCCGGTGCTTGCAGACTTTGGAACGATATTGCTTCCAGATGGAAGCACAGTGAGTTCCGCAACTATTTCAGATCCTGCAGGAGCCTCTGCTTCAGTGGTTCTCACGAGTGTGGTTGGACAAGTGACGCCGAACACAGCAGCAGGAAGCACAGCGATCAACGGGATCACAACGCAGTGGACAGATGGAACCAACGCCACCTCCAATCCAGATGACGCAGAATCCATCACGGACTCTGCGGCACCCATCGCAAGATCCGCGGCTTATTACGACAGCATTACGGTGGATGGAACCGTGGACTACTTGACGGTGCTCTTCACGGAAGCGGTGACCGTGGTGGGCTGTGAGGTGGACGACTACGACTTTGGTGGGACGGACTCTACTTCTGCTGGAATTTTGAACTGCAACGGGTCTTCCACGACCACTTTGGAATTTGAATTGAGCGGAGTGACGGCTTCAGACACAAATCCAGACTTAACACTGGCTTACCTTGCGAACAATGGGATCGCAAATTCTGTGACAGACACGATTGGCAATGCGCTGGCTAGTTTTGCAAGTTTTGCCATCGACGACGAAGCGGCGCCTTACCTATTGACTGGAATTTCCAATGGGCCACGTTATCTGGATGAAAACGCCAATGGAACCGTGGACGCTCTGCGCGTGCAGTTCACGGAGTCTGTTGATCTTGCTTTTGACGCCAGCAATTGGGTGGAAACGGCCAACAATCTCACCTCTTTGGACATCACGGGCTTGGACAGGGAAGACGGCTCAAGTGTGTACTTGGACGCAAGTGCTCAGGCCCAATTGACGGGAGTGGGTTCAGGGACAGAGCCCAAGTTCAGTTTCACTCCTGGAGGATCTGGATCTATTCAAGACACATCTGGAAACACAGCCATTGCCCGTGCCAATGTGACGATTCGTGATGGGGCGGCGCCCATTGCCTTGACGGCCTCAGCTTTGGACACGGACCTTGATGGAGAGATCAATCGCATCGACGTTTCTTTCACGGAAGTGATTGCCTACGATGAATGTGAGGCTGGCGATTACAGTTTCAGTGGAGCGGACAGCGCGGGAGCGGCGGTGAGTGCTTGTGCCTTCGCCACGAATGAGGCCAGTTTCACCATGACGGGAGCGACCTCAGAAGACACGGCGCTTTCAGCTAACCTGATTTACGACAAAGACGCTGGAGTGGCAGGGTCTTTGGACGATGGATCTTCGAATTTCGTTCCGGATTTTGATCTCAACATTGGGGACGAAGCCGCTCCACATTTGAGTTCTATGACCATTCAGGACAGCAATGCAGACGGATTCATAGACGTTTTGGTTTTCGCTTGGAGCGAGAACGTGGACAGAGTGGACAGCGCTGCGCCGGTGCTGGCCAATTTTGGAACGATAACGCTTCCAGATGGACAAACGGTTTCTGCGGGAACGGCTTCGGATCCTGCAGGGGCAAGTTCGCAGATCACCATGAGTAGCGTAACTGGGCAAACTTTGAGGAAAATGGTTTTGGGATCCACTGCGATTTCTGGCCTCACAACGGGTTGGTGGGACGGAGTGAACGAAACCAGCAATCCAGATGAAGGCGTGAGTTTGGTGGACGATGCAACGGACATCGTTTTCCACAACACGGTGGTGACGGTTGCGGCGGATGAGCTCAGCCTCACTTCCGCACGAATGAATGGGAACGTGACTGATTTGGGAATGAGCACGATCACAGCTCACGGATTCCAGTACGGCCACACGACCAGTTACGGAAGTGACGTGCCAGTGACCTTGGCGGACGGATTCACCGTGGGAACTTACTTGGAAACCGTGTCCACTTTAACTTGCGGAACGACCTACCATTTTAGGGCTTACGCCACGAATACGGAGGGCACGAGTTACGGGGAGGACGCGACGTTCTCCACAACTGCTTGTCCTGTAACAAGCGGAGGTTCCGCTGGCCCATCTGGAGGGGCGGGAGGAGGTGCAGCCACAGGGTCTGGGCAGAGTTCTGGCGCAGGAAGTGGAAGTGAGAGCTCCTCAGGTTTTGTGGACACGGAAGGCATTTGGAGCGAAACCTACATTGAAAAGCTAGTGGAGTCCTGTGGAGTGGAAGGTTACGAAGATGAAGAAGGCAATCTCTTAAATGAATTCAGACCCAACGGAGCCGTGACCCGAGCGGAGGCCATTAAGATCATGGTGGGCTGTGAACGTTTCAAGACAAAAACTCCAAACAAGATTTTAACGTTCAAAGACGTGGAGGCTGAGGCTTGGTACGCGCCTTACATGGAAGTGGCCTACGAAAAATCTTGGCTGCAGGGTTATGAAGACAACACGTGCAAGCCGAATGCCAGTGCAGCTCGTGAAGAAGCGGTGAAGATGGTGGTGGAAGCGGCCTACAAATCTCCCGACTTTGAGCGAGAAGACGGCATGATTTTCAAGGATGTTAAGAGGGGATTTTGGTACACAAAGTTCATTGAATTTGCCGCTGAAGAAGGCATTGTGAGTGGCTACCAAAACAAAGACGGCAAAGACCTGGGAATCTTTGGAGTGGGAGATGGCGTGACCCGTGCAGAATTCGCCAAGATCGTTGTGGAAGCTTTTGGGCTTTAGAGGTAGGTGGGGAAATTGCTTTTCACAATACCGAGGATCCATTGGGTTTCATTCTTGTTTTTGACACAGTGGTTTTTTCCGTAAACCATCAGAATTTCAATTTTGCTTGTGCCATTGTTGACACCAAAAATCACCCGATTCCCAGAGCCTTTTGGAGAACTGTTGGTGCCAGCCACTCGAAAGTCCAGCTTGAAAAGTCCGCGGTCTTTTTCTTGCGAGAATTTTAGTGTGTCGATCAAGTTTGTGTTTTGAAACGCGAAAGCTCGTTCCAGTGTTGAGGATATGGTCTTTCTGGTTTCAATCCAGGGTTTGGCTTTGTATTTTTTAAGAAAATCTTTGCAAAAATGGGTTTGGGCGTAGGCCGAAAAATCCACTTGAAAATGAAGGTCTTTAATAAACATTTTCTTGGGCTTCCATGTTGATCAATTCATAAGGGATTTTCTCTCTATTTTTGCACATGGCCCAGGGC
>CAYGAB010000121.1:0-3334 GCA_964347725.1 uncultured Candidatus Peribacteria bacterium
ATGTGGTGCGCAAAACGGTCTTTGGAAATGTGGGGAGCATGGTGAGTTTCCGCGTTGGGGCCGAAGACGCTGCCATTTTAGCGGCCGAATACACACCGATTTTTGGTGTGAGGGACATCATCAATTTGGGCGTGCGTGAATTTTATTTGAAAATGTCAATTGATGGAGAACTGACGGAGGCTTTTTCTGGCCGAACTTTGGACATTGAGTACGGTGAAATCGACCATTCCAAAGCCATTTTAGAAGCTTCACGAAAAGCCTACTGTCAATCACGAGAAAATGTAGAAAGCACGCTGAAAAAATGGGACGAAGGCAGTGAGGACACGCTGCTTGCCAAGAATGAGGCAGTTGCAGAATTTGAAATGCCTCTCTTGTAGATTTCTTTTTTGAGAAATGCTATACTGTTAACAGTACATGTAAATTTTCCCATGAAACAACAAGCTGCCCAGGTTTATTTTCCCATTGCTCTGTACATGCAAATCAAAACGATTGCGGCGGCAGAAGGCAAGCCCATGGCCGCATGGATGAGAGATTTGGCTCAAAAAGAAGTCGTGAAACAATTGCGGAAGAAAAAAAGCCTCGCTGATATGCCTGTTTATTCTTGGGGAGATGATCCGACTGTTTCGCAAAATGTAGATCAAATTGTTTATGGTTCTTCTTGATACTTCTTTCATTTACGCCTTCTTCAATGAAGTGGATGAATTCCACGGGATAGCCCGTAATCTGATGCAAAACATTGAAGAGGAGCCCATTTTCATCTCTTTTCTTGTCTACCAAGAATTGATGACTCTGATGATGTCTCGTTTTTCTTCTGAAAAAGCAATTTTACTTGCTGACACGCTTTTTTCAGAGAATTCCAGCCTACAAATTCTGAAGATGGATGAAGAATTTTTTGAAGACACTCAAGCGCTCTTCCAAAAACTCAGCCCGCACACCTTTTCTTTTGTGGATGTTTCTTTGATGGTGTTGGCTCAGAATCTTGAAGCAAAGGTGCTGACTTTCGATAAAAAACTGGCGGAGGCACTGGCGTGAGATTTTCATGAAATACTTGACTTAAGAAAGGACTGAGCGCTCAATGAAGTTTGATCATCTCCAAGCACATGCTAGCATCCGCCCCTTCTCATTCTTCTGAGTTTCCTCCAGACGAGCCAAGCAGCGACACACTGGATATTCCGAAACATGAAGATGATTTTTCTGATCTACTTCTGATACTTGCGGATGACCTGGAGGAGAAAGGCCGTCAACTGCAAGCTCTACAGCTTGAACGAAACGCACTCAGATTGAAAGTCCGTGTGCTTCATTCACAATTGCTCAAAGCCTTGCAAACCCAAAAAGCATCCGTAGAGACGGCTCGCCAAACATTCCTGATTGCAGCAGCTATTTTTATTGGTGGAACTGGAGTTGGTGCGGCAGCAACAGCGGCCGCTTGGCATTACTCTGGCAATTAACAAAAAAACCGCCCATTTCTGAGCGGATATTTTTGTGTTCCTGGGTAGGAAAATGCGACGAGAAATTATGACATTTCAACCGTAGCACCAGCTTCTTCAAGCTTCTTCTTTGCATCGTCGGATTTGTCTTTTGGAACGTTTTCCATAACAACTCCGCAAGCATCTACCACGTCCTTGGCTTCTTTCAAACCAAGTCCAGTGAGTTCACGAACGACTTTGATGACTCCGATCTTTTGAGCACCGGCATCTTTCAGTTTAACCGTGAAAGCGGTTTTTTCTTCAACTGCAGCAGCAGCTTCACCTCCACCTGCAACAGCGGCAACGGCCACAGGAGCAGCGGAAATTCCGTACTCTTGTTCCATGAACTTAACCACGTTGTTGATAGAAATAAGATTGAGCTTTTCTAGAGCGTCGATCACCGCTTTTTCCTCCTTGGAGAGGGTGATTGTTGTGTCGTCTGACATAGTACAAAAAGTTAATGATTTATAAATATGAAATTCTTAAACGGCCTTTTGATCTCCATACGCTTGCATGGCGCGAACCATGGAAGACAAAGGAGAAGAAAGTGCGCCATGAAAACTTTGAAGAGGAGAACGTAGCATGCCCAAAAATTTGGCCAGCATTGCTTCTCTTGACGGAAGATCAGCCAATTCCTGCATCTGAGAAACAGAAATCACTTGTCCGTCCATCATTCCTCCGAGGAGTTTGACCACTTCCACCTTTTTTGAGGTGCTTTTGAGAGTTTTAGGACCAGAAACAGCGTCATCGTAAGAAAACGCCACTCCAACGGTTCCTTCCATCACCTCATCAGGGAGTTCCACTCCAAGTTCCTTGGCAGCCAATTTGATGAGCGTACGTTTGGCGACCTTGAATTCCACACCGACTTTGCGCATTTCATTGCGCATGGTGGTGAGTTCAGCAACGGTCATTCCAGAGTACTGACCAAAAGCCACGGACTGTGCCTTTTGGAACTTTTCAATCAGCTCTTTGAGAACTTCATCTTTCTTTTGCTTAGTAACTGCCATAATGGATAGTTTGAGTTAAGTTGAACGAGATTAGGCCGACCTGTGGATTTGAAAATCCTCCCAATCTGCGACGATTGAGACATGAGCCTACCTGAATGCAAGAAACTTTCAGGATTACAACGTGAACGTTGAGGCATCTCGGTGGGACCTCTACAAGCTAAAGTCTTGCTGCCCACGGTCTACGACGCAGAGGGATCATAAGAGGAAAATACGGATTTGTCTAGTGCAAATCACGTAGTTCACCAAGACACTCCTGAAGATGGCCATTGATTTCTTTTTGACTCAAATTTGAACTTTGTGATTTCGCATAAACAATAATGGGAATCAAGAAGCCATCTTCCTGAAGGAAAAGTACAATAACCCTGAAGGCTCCGCTCTTCCCTCTCGCCATTCCCTTTGGAACAAGTCTGATCTTGTAAAGCTTTTGCCCCAAAGAAGAAGCCTGCGTGGGACTGAAATTTTCTAAGGCAAAAATCAAGCTTTCTTTCAAAGAGAAGTGCTTTTTCTGAAAAGATTTCAGCTGCTTTGCAAAATGTTTGAGAAGAATCAGTTGCACAAAAAATCTAGAAACCTAGACATTTTCCAACTGAGCACGAATGGATGGCAACTTCTTGCCTTTGTACAAACGTGAAATTTCTTTTGTGATTAGATCTGTTAACTCAATGGTTTTTTGAGCCTCTTTTTCGGTTGTCGAAGGAGTGACAACATCCATCAAATGAATGGCCGCAAAACGGAAAAATTCAGCTTTGCTTGAAAAGCCTTTCTTTTTAATCATCTCAACAATGCGTTTGTCCAATGAAGTTGGAACGGAAAAATTCACGATTGGCATGGAATTTATATTTAAGTCATATTGATTATATG
>CAYGAB010000122.1:0-3309 GCA_964347725.1 uncultured Candidatus Peribacteria bacterium
AAACTGGCTTTTTTCTTGATCAATTCCTCCCACTCTCCCTCCGCCGTGCTGTCCACCACCACGCCTCCACCCGTCGGAAATTCCAGGCGATTTTCTTTCTTTAAAATCGTAGCACTACGAATCAAAATACTGAAATCCGCATTTCCGGAATCTGAGACATAACCCGCACTTCCACAATAAAATCCCCGGCCACAACTCTCAATTTGATCTATCAAAGCCACGGTTCTCTCCTTGGGACAACCCGTCACCGATCCACCCGGAAACAAAGATTTGAGCACGTCCACAATGTCCAGTCCCACCTTCAATTCCGATTCAATCACACTGTAACTGTGCCACAGGTGTTTCAATTTCATCAAAGCTTGGTGGGCCAAAACCTTGACACTCCCGGAAGTGGACACTTTCGCCAAATCATTCCTTAGCAAGTCGACAATCATGGTCAATTCAGCGTAACTCTTGGTGTCACGCAACAAATGCGCAGGATCTTCCTCAATCCCCACCGTCCCCTTGATCGGTTCGGCCCTCAAAGTTCGTCCACGGAGCGAAAACAATCGTTCCGGAGAATTCGAGGCCAAAGCCCAATCGGCATCTTCCGCATAAAATCCCATTTGCGATGGATTCGATGCCCACAAAGCCGCATACAGATCGAAAGGATCTCCCTCAAGTTCCGCCGTGAAAGGCTGCGTGAGATTGACTTGATAGCTTTCTCCGTCACGCAAAGCCTTCTGCACTTTTTCAAAAGCATTTTTGTATTCTTCAAACGTCCATCCGGACTTTAAGTCGCCAAGCCGAAACACCTTCGCGGAAGAATTCGCCTCCACCACCTCCTCCAAATCCACAGGCTCCATTCCAAACCAATGCAAAATTCCTTCGGGAGAAATCGCCACGCCACGGTCGCAGTACTTCCACCACTGCACAGGCACTTTCTTTGCCGAGTGCCGAGATTTCTGCCCCATCCACTCCAACCCGAGCGGATAACTCAAAACGCCAACCCATCCTCCCGTGAAAGGCGGCTGACCAAGTTCCATTTTTTTAGACCCAACAACAAATTCTCTCAAAAAATCCAACCCCTCATCCCATTCCGGTTGGACCACCGCAGGCAAAACCACAAAACTCCACACTTCTCGACTTTGAAAAAGAATGGGATGTTGTTGTCGGAGCTTCGACACGGCATTTATGATCTTGTTGCTAACATCCAAAACTTGATTTTTCATGCTTTTTTAAGTGACAGTTTCATTGACTTTTCAGAGCAATACGGACATGATTTATGCACTTGGTTCTTGTCTCGATTTATCGGGATTCAAGACCCCCTGTCCTTCTGGGCAGGGGTTATTTTTAATCTTATCGAATTCCATAAGATTAAAAGATCACGCTCATTATGGTGAGTGCATCCTCACCTGTCAAGCCATTTGCCAGTTTAAAAAACTGCAATTTTTCATAAAATCGTCCCTTCAAAAATCGGATTTGCCCATTTAGAAGCTACAACCGAAGAATCGTGGTACCGCCCAACGGCGCTGATCACCTCCACACCAAAACCTTTCCAAAATCCCTCCCAGACCAATTGAGTGGCACCTGCATCGTTCGCACGGCCAAGCAGCCCGTCCATGTACGCCCATCTATCTGGATTGGTCATTTGCACTGTATCTTGGCCATCGAATTTCACTTCATGAATCGGAATATTTGCTTCAACAAGAATGCCTAAATTTGCTAAAGATTTTTTTCTGCCCAAATCATCCATTGAGAGTCGAACGCCTGCATCACTCAAATCTTTTAGCCTTTCACATTTTCCCTCCCTACCTTCACTCAAATCATTGTCCTCAAGAATTTCTAAAATAAATTGATGGGGATCGAATCCTTCTTCATTCAAAACGCCTAAAATTCTCTCCACAAAATCTGTTCTTGCTAATAATGCCGATGTTGCATTTGAAGATACTGTTAATGGATTTGTTCGTAAACGATTCAAACCTCTTCCCACTCGCACCGCACCTCTCATGACAGCCAAATCAAGTCGGTCATGATCCTTTTGATTTTTCCAAAATAATGTTCCCGCATCAACAATTCTTCCGTCTGTAAGCAAACCTCTCGCAGTCGCCTCAAACCCTAAAAAAGCAGGATCCGTCGCCACAGGTGAAGCTTCTTTCAAAACTGCTTCAGAAGAAGAAACTACTCGATAGGGCTGAATAGAAGGAAGCACCCAACCCATTTTTCCCGACAACAATCCCTGCGCAATTCCACCTGCTCTTTCTTCATTCACCTGCCCAACAGAATGTTGCTGAATATACCTCTCAACGCGGGCATTCACGGGAGAAATACACTGAGCAATGATGTGATCAAAGGCCTCTGAGCCTTGAGCAGGCATGCCAGAAGATTGCAGAAGAATGTCGGTATAAACATCTTTTAGATCTGGACTCTTCATATGAAAAGTTTACCTGCTGAATTCCTCGTCGTTGTAGACGTGCTCGTATTCAGATTTGCTGTACTCATGGAGTTCGTCGGCTTTGAAGAAACGAGCCACTTCTTTCACAGCGGTTTCGTCCGTGTCAGAAGCGTGGATCACGTTACAAGAAACGCTCATGGCCAAATCTCCACGAATGGTTCCAGGAGCCGCTTCACGAGCTTTGGTGATTCCCGTGATCAAACGGACCGCGTCCACCACGTCTTTGCCTTCCCAGCACATGGCCACCACAGGAGAACTCTTCATGAATTGAGAAACTCCAGGGAAAAACGGCTTATCAGCAATGTGCGCGTAATGTTCTCGCAAAATTGCTTCATCCAAACTCATCATTTTGCAGCCGATCAATTTGAGACCTTTGCGCTCAAAACGTTGAATGATTTCACCAACAAGTCCACGTTGAATGGCATCCGGCTTGAGAAGAACTAGAGTTTTTTGCATATTAAGTGAGATTAAATTTTTATGGCCCCAGGGTGCAGTAAACTCGAAAGATTGTCAATCACAGCTCTTTTCTGGTAAAATGAGAAGATTTTTTTCTTCACGCATGATCACCGACCAAGAAACCCTCGGCATGAAACGTAAAATCCTCGAGGAAATTGCGAGCCAATACGAACATTTAATCAAGTCGGGGCAAATGGATGAAGAAGAATCCAAAAGATTATTGGGCTTTGTGGAAGGCGAGATTTTACCTGTTACAGATGCAGAACTGTTTTCGGAAGTGATCAAAGAGTTTGCAGAAAAATTTCCCGCCTTTGAATTCATCAACAAAAAAGCTCAAGAAATGCGTCGAGAACTCATCCAAAAAATATCCCAAGAATGTCTGGAAAATCTCATGGAAAGAGACTCCAATCGTTGGATGC
>CAYGAB010000123.1:0-3298 GCA_964347725.1 uncultured Candidatus Peribacteria bacterium
GTCTTTGTGGATGGCATTCAATTGAGTCACAATTTCCGCAGGATTTCCTGGGTGAGTGGTCACCAATCGGAGCACTTCTTCACGCAATAATTCGAGCACGTCGGCGCGGAGATTTTCTTTCTCAATGACCTTTTGGCGACGGGTGTAGACAATGTCTCGGTGGGTGTTCAGAACGTCGTCGTATTGAACGAGGTGTTTTCGGATGTCAAAATTGCGGCCTTCCACTTTCTTTTGCGCGCTTTCAATGCTGCGGCTGATGAGTTTGTTTTCAATGGGCATGTCGTCTGGCAGGCCGAGTCGTTCCATCATGCTTTGCATTTGGGCACCGCCAAAAATGCGCATGAGGTCGTCGTCCATGGCCACGTAAAATTGAGTCAAACCAGGATCGCCTTGGCGTCCACTTCGCCCCCGCAACTGGTTGTCGATTCGTCTGGATTCATGACGTTCGCTGCCCATGACGCAGAGTCCGCCTAGTTCTTTCACTCCAGCGCCGAGTTTGATGTCGGTTCCACGTCCGGCCATGTTGGTGGCGATGGTCACCGCGCCTTTTTGTCCAGCTCCTGCCACAATTTCGGCTTCACGTTCGTGGTGTTTTGCGTTCAAAACTTGATGGGGCACGCCGGCTTTTTCTAGAAGTTTGGAGAGCATCTCTGATTTTTCCACGGAGATGGTTCCAATCAAAACTGGCTGGCCCTTGGAGTGAAGTTCTTTGGTTCGTTCCACAATCGCGTTGAATTTTCCGAGCGTGTTTTTGTAGATCGCGTCGGATTTGTCGTCTCGAGCCACGGCTTTGTTGGTGGGAATCGGCAGGACGTCCAGTCCGTAAATTTCAATGAATTCTTCGGCTTCGGTCAGGGCGGTTCCCGTCATTCCGGCGATTTTTTCAAACATGCGGAAATAATTTTGGAAGGTCACGGTGGCCAGGGTTTTGCTCTCGCGTTTGATGTCCACTCCTTCTTTTGCTTCAATGGCTTGGTGCAGGCCTTGGCCGAATCGGCGCCCCTCCATGAGTCGGCCCGTGAATTCGTCCACAATCACGACTTCGCCGTTTTTGATCATGTAGTCCACGTCTTTTTTGTAGACGGCGTGGGCGCGCAGGGCTTGTTCAATGTGGTGCACTTCTTCAAATCCTTTGTCCGTGTAGATGTTGTCCACACCGAGGAGTTTTTCCATGCGGGTGATTCCGTCTTCGGTCAAAGAGGCTATGCGTTGTTTTTCGTCCACAACGTAGTGATCGTTTTCTTTCAACTGGGTGACGAGCTGGCTGTAGCTGGCGTATTTGGAAGTGGATTCTTCGCCCGGGGCGGAAATGATGAGGGGGGTTCTGGCTTCGTCGATCAAAATGGAATCGACTTCGTCCACGATGGCGTAGTGCAGGCCGCGTTGAACCTGTTCTTCACGGCGAAGTGCCATGTTGTCGCGCAGATAATCAAAGCCGAATTCGTTGTTGGTTCCGTAGGTGATGTCGGCTTGGTAGGCGGCGCGTTTGTCTTCTCTGGATTGGCCGTGTTTGACCACGCCGACTTTCAGCCCGAGGAATCGGTAGAGTCCACCCATCCATTCGCTGTCTCGTTCGGCGAGGTAGTCGTTCACGGTCACCACAAAGACGCTTTTTCCGGAGAGAGCGTTCAGGTAGGCGGGGAAGGTGCAGACCAAAGTTTTTCCTTCGCCGGTTCGCATTTCGGCAATGTGACCTTCGTGAATGGCCATGCCTCCAATCAGTTGCACGTCGTAAGGAGTGGGCATGTCCCAGATGTAGGGGTGCTGGCGCACGTCCCAAGTTTGGCCTTCCAGCCGTTTGGCGGCGGCTTTCACCAATCCAAAAGCTTCGGGCAAGAGTTGATCCAGGCTTTCTCCTTGGTCAAATCGAGCGCGGAATTCTTGAGTTTTTTTTGGGAAGTCTTCGTCGGAAAGGCTCGCTAAAAATTTATCTGAGTGTTCGCAAATGGCGGGCACCAGCTTTTCCATGCGTTTGATGACTTTTTTGCGTGGGTCGCCGATGATGGCTTCAATCAGTCGTTGAATGGGCATTCGGGGTGGGGTCAAAATCGTGAATAAGAGGAAAGGTGCTGGATTGGAGCTGTAGCAAACTTCGTCCCAAGGCTTGCAAAAGGCTTGTGGATTCTTGGGTAAAATATTGGGATGAAAACATTTCTCGCCATCGGCCCAATTCTTTTTGTAGGGATCCTGTGGAACTGCTTTTTGTCAAATCCGTCAGTTCCAGCACACGATCTTTGCAGGCTTGTTGTTCGAGCTGGTTTGAGCTGTCAATCCCTTTGATGAGGCGTTTCAGTTCGTTGGCGATCATTAGAATTTGTTGGCCTGGATTGAATCGTTTCCAGGTTTGTGGCGTGAGAGATGGGTGGTATTTGAGTGCGTACATTATTTTATGAGGTCACGGACTAAAGCTTCTATGGCATTTTGAATGTTTTCATCTTGAACTTCCATGCTCATGTTGCCCTGTCCAGGGCGAATGTTGATGAGCGAGGTGTATTCAATCCTAAGTGGATTTTCAAAATAGATGTTGGCACCCCAAAGGTTTTCTTGTGCCGATTCTTCTTCAAGCAAACTTTGTTCTAAATCGGCGTGCAATTCTGCGTTGAGGGCAATTTTTTTATTTTCCAAATCTACGACGATTTTCACCATTCTTTCAAAAAAATCATTGTGATTTTCTTGGATCCACTTCAGTTCAACGGGTTTTTGGATGACAATCATGAATCAAAAAGGTGCCGAGATTCTAACACTTAGTCCGCCGCTTGACCACCCAAGACCACGCCCACGGTTTTGATCAGGATTTTCAAATCCAGCCAGAAAGACCATTCGCGAATGTAGCTGCTTTCCAGACGGACTTCGGTTTCAAAATCCAAGTCACTTCGGCCGGAAATTTGGCTGAGGCCCGTGATTCCTGGTTTGACGGTGAGCAAAAATTTGTGGTGGTCTTCGTACTTGGCGACTTCTTCCGGCAGGTGAGCGCGTGGCCCGACCAAACTTAAATCGCCTTTCAGAACGTTCCAGAGTTGGGGCAGTTCGTCCAGACTGCTGCGGCGCAAAAATCGTCCAAAAGTGGTGACGCGCGGGTCGTTTTTAACCTTGAAAAGAGGACCTTCGCGGTGGCTTTGCTCGGCGAGTTTGTCGCGTTCGGCGTGCGCATTTTCTTTCATGCTGCGGAAGTTGTAGAAGCAAAATTCTTTTCCTCCTTGGCCGATCCGATTGGCGGGACTTCCATCTGGCAATCGGCAAAAGAGCACGGGGCCTGGGGAGTCGAGCTTGATTCCAATGGCAATCAAGGCCAAAAGGG
>CAYGAB010000124.1:0-3298 GCA_964347725.1 uncultured Candidatus Peribacteria bacterium
GCGCGATGATCGGGACCAACGCAGCCAACTGGAACTCGCCCAAACTCTGGTGAACGATCTCGAAAAAATGCCCTTCAACGCGGACCTTGAAGTGGTTTATTACAAGGGGCTTGAAGGTTTGAAAGAACTCTACGATCACATTTTGGAAGTGCGCCCCAAAGAACTGCTGGGCTGGGTGAATTTGGACACTTTTTACCAAGCCCTGGACCCAGATTTTGAGGCACGATGGACCAAGAAACGAATCGCCTCAGACATCCACGTTCGCCTTTTGATGCAAGACAGCCCCCTCGCCCGCGAATTCCAAGCCCAAGACCCAAAATCCAAACGAGAAACCCGCCTCCTCAACGGGAATCTCCCCTTTGAGTCCACCTGCTTTTTGTACGATTCCTACCTCGTCTTTTTTGACACTCAAGCCGAAATCACCGGCATCCGCCTCCACAAACCCGCCTTCTTCCAAATGCAACAAAGCATTTTCGAGATGGGATGGGAGGGGCTTAACAGGCAATGATCATCTTGCCGCGCACCAAATCCATATCCTCTGGATTCGCATACTGCTCATCGGCAGCCTCACCTTCTTCTTGGAATAATTCTCCAAGAACTGCACCAACTTCCACAGCAGTATTAGCTTGGGAACGTCCAACCTTAGATTTGATATAATTCGGAAAAGGAATGTTCAATAAGGAAGCCACAAAACGATCCAAATTTGAATGATCACGGCGGTTATGAAAAGACTCCAAAACTTGCGCAGCCTTTTCACGATCTTGTGGGGACTCACCGTCTCGATGGGAAATGTAAAACGACTCAATGAACCCAGCTCGCTTTGAAGGATGAAGCCCCATGACTTGCGCAATGAAAGCACGTTCAATTTTGGTAAGTGGAACTACTGGGCCAACCAAGGGCACTGCACTCTCTACCTTTACCTCCTCTTCAGGAAGATATTCCTCATCACCATCGAATAACCCAAGCCATGGATTGACACTTCCAGCACCCCTGCCCCCAAAAGGATCTTCAAACAATCCAACTGGGACGGGATCGGCACGGAAGCTTCCAGTTCCACCAAAACTTGGAGTAGCTGGAAATGGAGGAGAAGGCATCTCAGCAAAACGATAGGGATTCTTCATGATTGAAAAATTAGAAGGTTGATTAAACTCAATAAAATACTTTTCTACAAAAAAGTCAAGCTCAAGGGTTGACGAAATGGAAAATTCAATTTAAAAACTCTGCCCGTGCAGACTTTTGCGATCCATCAAACAGAGACAAATCTCTGCATTCCTGACAATTTGCAAATCCGATTTTCAATTTGTCAGAAACTACTAAATCTAACCTCTAACAAAAGCAACCAGACCCTCCCCACCCTCACTCTGGTGGGAGAATTGATAGCTGAAAGGCACCACAATAGTGGAGCCTTGAATTGATCTTCCCTGATTGAGATCCAGATTCACCTCTAGCTTTCCACCAAAAATTTGTTGAACAGACAGAGGCAAGTCCAGATTAGAAAATCCACACATTCGTCGATTTTTAAGATCACCACGGGGAAGAGCCCGGACCAAACCCGTAGTGAGCACATCCGCAAGAGTAGCGGCTTGCAAGCCTGGCCTTTCGACCAAAGAGCCAAACTCACTCGGTTGCGCCATACCACCCATGATCTGTGCGGTGAATGGATTGCCAGGCAGGGTTGATGCAATAGGCTTATTCGTCAGCCTTCCCGCAAATTTAAGATCACCTTCAGTGGTGGCCAAAACGCCATCTACAACTATTTCCCTTTTCTCAAAAGGAATCCGATCAGGACTCACCTTCAACTCCAAATTACTTGTCATTGCCCCCCTGAAGTGTACTTTTTGGACGCCAGACACAGCACCTCGACCATTCAAGGCACGCTCGGCGAGATCACACACTGGCAACAACATATCGGCACCATGCAGAAACCTAAACTTGTCAGTTTCCCACCTTTCATTGAGAAACATCCGAGTGACCGCCGTGGCCACACCCTGAGAAACAACATGAATATCCTCCAACACCGGCTCATCCTCTAAAAAAGGACACCTCGATCCATTTCGCAAACGAAGAACATCAAGAGCCATAGAATTGAGCTGAATGGACGCTTAAGATTTATAACATTTTAGGTGGAAATGTCAAGACCTTAGTTTTGTGAAACATTCCATTTGAAAAATCCGCACAAATAAGAGACAATGTGAGTGTCCTAACCAACCAGAAGTGAACGAAGTGGCCATCAACATCAGCTGGGAATATTTTCTGGGAATCATGGGTGCCTTACTTGGCATCGCATGGTATTCCAACGGACGATTCACCAAATTGGAAACGTCCATGGGGTGGGTCAAAGAAATGCTGAAAGAACTCAAAACCGCATCCGACAACGAAACTGCCAAGGCCTTTGAGTCCAGCTCACCAGTCAACCTGAACCAGAAAGGCGAGAAATGGCTGACAGAAGCCTTTGCCTTCGCACAAGGCACTACCATGAACATCATGCGCCGAGTCGCCGCCATCCACTTCCGCAACCTCTGCCTCACCGCTTTCGGCATGAAAACCGAAGACATCGACCAGCATGAGCCTGGGGCGTAAGGGGTAGTACAAATTGTACCTCTCCTTGAGAAAAGCTCCGTTTTGTGTTATCATTCTCGGATAACAAAACTAAAAATGCCTGACCAAAAGAAAGCCTCGAAACTCATGCAGATTGCAGCTTTGACCAATCTCCTGAATGAAACTGCTTCTAGAATGGATGCTTTTGAGCTTGCTTTAAGTCGAGCGGTCAAAAATCTTAAACCTTAAATCATGGCTGAAGGCCCATCGGAAAATAGCGTGGCTCCTGAGACTGTCGATCCAATTAGTGCTGCTAAAGCAAAACTAGGCCTTTTGGTTGAAGAACTCAATCAGATCGATTTAAGAACAAATTCTTTAGTCTTGCTTGGAACTCTCGATAAGCAGGCAGAACGCTACCTCGACCTTGCCAAGAAATTTTCTGAAATTAAAGCAATGCTACCTACGGATGTTCAAGTAGAGATGAACAATGAATTGAAACAGATCGCTGGTCTTTTGAGTCAAGTGGACAGGGAGATCGCGACTTTGACTGGCGGGCCTTCAAATTACGACGTTGAAGGAATTCATGACGGTTATCGCAATTATGAGGCTTATCTGCGCAGCGTTATGGACGAAATGAAGGTTCTAGCTGGGTACTCCTTGAGAGCAAGTGAAAAGAATTCTGTAAGCTCAGGTCAGTCTTTCATTTTATCAAATCCAGCAGGGATCCCTTTGGGGGAAATTAGAGTGATTAAACCTGGAC
>CAYGAB010000125.1:0-2860 GCA_964347725.1 uncultured Candidatus Peribacteria bacterium
CACCATGACCGATCCCACCACCGGCATCGACGGCGACGACACCCTCATAACCTGGCAACTGGTCGGCGAGGATGAGAGTGGGGGAAGCAGCACAGTGGTGCCAGAGGATAGGACTGAAAGTGTTAGAGGGGCAACAGGATTTACATATGTAAGAGAGTCCACCAACACCGAAATCTACGAAAGCCTACTAAACGACGCTTCGGACTTCAAAATCCTAGAAGTGAATGTCGGCTCCGCCAACACCGACCCCTACGACCTCTGCGTGGACCCTTTGTGGTCCAAAGTCACACTGAATTTGAGCCTTGTCCACTCACTGACAGACACCTCAGGTGCATCCATTCCATATTTAGAATGGCAATTCATCTCAGATGCCAATACTCCATTCGGTGCGGCCTCAAAATACTTCACTGGCACTGGCTTTTTTGAAGCGACCGCTAAAACCTTCTCGTTCTCTCATGTGTTTGCTCAGAACTCACAAGAATCAAGCTCGATCTTCTATACTGTTGCAAACTAAACCTCAAAAGTGGCTTGCACACGCGGCGATCAATGCTTTTGTGTTGACTTTCCTTGGCAATTGTGGTTAGTATGAGCTATTCATAATTTCATGAGAATGCAGATGAAAAACAAGCTAGTATTGGGATTAGCAACAGGCCTGGCCATAAGCGCCGAGGCAAACCCTGAGCTTCCTTACGCTCCTGCCGTGAAAAATGTGGGACATGCCGTTGCGAACATGATTTTTGGGAAAGCCGAAGCCGCCTCGGGAGACATTGTGTGTGAAGGCAAAACCGTCGAAGGAGATCCAACACTTGGGAGTTTTAATTTAGAGCCTTCAACAGGGCCTTATGATTTGTATGGAGTCGCCTTGGACCCAACAAATGGAAGAGCCTGGAGAAGTATAGACACTGTAGCAGACAGCACTGATACACCAACACAGTTGGAATACTCAGCCGATCGAGGCGCTACTTGGACCGTGGACACCAGCATCACTACCTTACTCGCTAGATCTGCGACAAATTTAAATTTTTTGGGCTACGATGAAGTGAGTGGAAACATACTTTTACAGGATCTATCCAACAACTATCTCTACCAAGTAGAGTGGCCAAGCACCGCTTCATCTGCAAGCACTGTAAGCTACATCGGCGATGCGGGGGGTTTTGGGGGCAGTATTGATGGAGGTTATGTCTATGCTCCTGAATGGAATTCAGCCAAACACGCCACCACGGGATATCAATTCCTTCCTTCTAAAACAGAAGTTTGTGATAGTAGCCAAATTGAAGTAGCTTTTTCCGTCCATTCTGGGGGCGGACAAAGTGAAATTGGCGCGACTATAGATGGATCACTCAATACCTACGTGTTGAACAATCCGCTCGGTGGCAGCAGCTGTTCGGCCACTGCACTCCTAGACACCAGTGGCGCAGCTGTAACTTCATTTGGGGTGGCTGAATTTTTGACGGCAGAAGAAACCGGAGACAAAAATTATCTTTTATATCAAGATTCAAATGATAACTTCAAACTAAAATACTGTTACGACAGTGCTTCTTACGACACCTCAGTACCTGTTGTAGTCGACTCCGACTCAGACGGCAAACCAGATTCCACAGACAACTGCCCAAGCACACCAAATGCAGACCAGGCCAATCTTGACGGAGACAGCATGGGTGATGCTTGTGACTCAAACGATGACGGAGACCTTTTTGACGATAGCACCGACTGTGACGATGCAGACGCAAGTGTTGGCGAAGCAACAACCTGGTACGCAGATACAGACGGAGATGGCTATGGAGATGCAGCCGACAGCCAAGAAGCTTGCGCCCAACCACCAGGCTACGTGGACAATGATGGCGATTGTGATGATAAAGAAACTTTTACCAACACCGATTGTACCGAAGAAGAAGTCTCCCCTTTCACATCGTCAGACGGAACTGAGCTGGCCTTTGAAGTGGTGGAAAGCGAAGGTCAAATCACCTACGTTCTCACCATGGAAGGCGGCTCCGAGATAAGCGTTGTTGTTCCGGCAGATGCCCTTTACAGCGCAGAAGTGGACTACCGAGGCTTTACCGCTGGCTTCAATCCAGGCGACGGAGCCGACCTAATGGCTGGGATTTCCGCTTTTGCTCCTCCAAGTGAAGATGAACTCAACACCTGTGTGGACGGCCACCAATCTGGCCCTTACGACACCTTGGATTCCAGCACCTACCTAGACGTTCGAGGTGTCACTGGTAGTCCGTGGGGGGAAGGTTCAATAGACTTCCCAAAATCCACTCTCATAAATGGAGTTTATGCCGACGAACTAGCATGCGAAGAGCCCAGCCAAGGTTCTGACGGTGGCACTGATGGCAGTGGCACAGACGGAGGAACAGATGGTGGCACCGATGGATCTGGAACGGACGGCGGCAGCGACGGAACAACAGAAGAAACAGCTGGTGGAAGCGGCGAAGCACCTGCTGGAGGATGCAGCAACGTTCCGTTCAGACCTGAAAATGTACTGACTGTCATTGGCTTGGCTGGAGTATTGGCAGGTTCACGACGACGCAGAGCTTAACTTTTAGCTTCAAACATGCTATAATTTACAGATTGTAGCATGTTTTTTTGTGAAAAAATCCATTCAAAAAATCGCAGTAGCAGTGGCAGTCGGTGTTGCCGTGCTCTTTTTCATGGGCATGTTCAGAGGTCTTGGCGCGTTTGAAAACCTGCAAATTCAGCTGTCGTCCCACCTGTATCACGAAAGAGCAATACCTGAAAACATTGTCATTGTGGCCATCGATGAAAAAACGATGAGTGACGTGGAAGAAGGCGGACTGGGCATTCTGAACGACTGGCCCAGAACTCATTACGGAAAAGTAATCGAGAACATAGAAAA
>CAYGAB010000125.1:2870-3283 GCA_964347725.1 uncultured Candidatus Peribacteria bacterium
CATAGAAAAAGCCCAGCCAAATTCCGTGATGTTGGATGTTTTGTTTTCCAACAAGCAACGTGGCCTCAAAGTGAATCAACTGGTGGACATTTTGAAAAGCACGAAAAAAATGGACCAGCTCGGCCTCCAAACGTTGGCTTACCTCAATGATCCTCATCCAAATGATGTGGAATTTCAAAAGCAACTTGAAGCGTTCAATAATGTCTTTCTGATCAAAAATGTGAGTGGCGAACACCAATTGCTGGACGGGATTTTCCATTATGAATCTGCTGTTGAACCGATTGATCTTTTCTCTTCGACTGAAACGGGCTTTGCAAATTTGAATGGAAACCAAGATTCCAACAACGCACAAGCCATTTATGGAATCCCAGCCAAGCAAGTCGTGGCCGGAGTGGAAGAAGATCACATGGATC
>CAYGAB010000126.1:0-359 GCA_964347725.1 uncultured Candidatus Peribacteria bacterium
GGCTGCGAGCACCCAATTCCTTAGCAAATGCTTCATGAATCTTGATGAGAGGCCAAACTTTAGCAGAAAATCATCTTTTAGAAAAGTGAGACACCCACCAGGAGCATCTCACTTTTTCATGTTTGAAAATGGAACTAAGCCATCACTTCTTTCACCATGGCTTCGAACACTTGAGGTTCGTGGATGGCGATGTCGGAGAGCACCTTGCGGTCCAAAGCAATCATTTTTTTGCTGAGGGCGTAGATGAAACGGCTGTAGGAAACACCGTGAGCACGCAAGGCCGCGTTCATTCGGACGATCCAGAGGCGGCGGAATTCGCGTTTTCTGGTGCGTCGATGAGCGTACGCATACATGCCTGC
>CAYGAB010000126.1:369-3244 GCA_964347725.1 uncultured Candidatus Peribacteria bacterium
AGCATTCTTTGCCTGACGGTAAAGAGCACTTCTTGAGCCACGGTATCCCTTGGCCGCTGCCAAAACTTTGTTGTGGCGTCGGCGTTGAACCGTTCCACGTTTGACGCGAGTCATAGGATAAGGGTTAAAATTTCTGCCGGTTCACTAGGCGAGGCATGCCCGGAACCAAGCGTTAATAAATGAATTAAAAAGAGAGCAAGCTCTTTAGGTTTCGCGCAATCTTTCCTGTCATCACACGGAGTCGTCCACCCAAATTGAGCTGACGGTCGTTTTTAGGGATGAGTCGGTGATTGTGAGCGGCCTTGAGCGTCCGAACCTTTCCGGTAGCGGTGATGCTCACACGTTTTTTAGCCCCACTGTGGGACTTTTGTTTTCCGGTCTTTGCTTTGCCTGGCATTATTTAAGGGGTGAAAGAATCATGATTAAGTTGTTGCCCTGACGTTTTGGCTCTTGATCGACTTTGGCCACGTCTTTGAGCGCATCTTTGAGATAAACCATTTTCTCCAAACCGAGGTCTACATGTGTAATCTCTCTTCCGCGGAAAATCAAGGCGACTTTCACAGAATTTCCTTCATCCAGGAAGCGTTTGGAGTGATTCACCTTAACATCCAGATCGTGTTTATCGGTTCGCAAGCTCACTCGAATTCCTTTCACTTCGTGTTTCTTTTGCTTGGCTTTGTGCTTCTGATCTTGCTTGTTCTGACGGTACAAATACTTGCCGTAATCCATCAGGCGGCAGACTGGCGGGTGAACCTGGGGAGACACCTCCACCAAATCCAAGCCGTTTTCCGCAGCCAAGCCTAGAGCCTTTTCCAGGCCCATGATGCCAAGTTGGCTTTCTTCCGATCCTATCAAGCGTACTGTCGGAGATTTGATCTCTCGATTAACGCGAAGCTTTTTAGCTATGCAATTGAGTTAAAGCGGACGGATTCTAAGTGTTTTTAAGGTTGAGGTCAAGCCTTATTGATCGTCTCTGGGGTCCAAAGGATCTCTCCCCATTTCAAGTTCGCTTCCGTCGGTCAATCCACCCCCGTCACTATCGGGATTTTTTGGGTCCGAATGGGTCACTGAAACTTCTTCTTCATCTGAAAGCCCGTCACTGTCGCTGTCGGTGGGGGCTGTTGAGTCCACGGTTGGGCTGGGCTCACTCGCCGTCACGGGCATCACTTGATCCAGGCGACCTTGCAGCTGAGAAGTGTCTGTGGTGGCCCAATAGACACCTCCCACCAAGACGAGGGCGAAAAGACCAAGGCCGATGATGAGAAACTTTTTATTTTGCATGGGTTTTATTAAGAATAAATCTAGCTATTATACAATAATAAAACATAAATAGCAAGGTGACTAAGCCGTAATTTTGTGGTTTAAGCAAAGCATGATCAAACGTCGTCCAACCCGAACCTGCACCATTGGCGTGGATCCTGCCCGCCGAATTTTGGTGGGATCGGAGCATCCCGTGGCCATCCAAACCATGTGCATGTCCAAAACCGAAGACGTGGAGGCCGTCTTGGCCGAAATCAAAAGTGTGGAAGACATGGGTTGTGACTTCATTCGACTCACGGTTCCTCATCTGGAGGCAGCCAAAGCCCTGCCCCGCATCAAGGAGAAAACGAGCTTGCCCATTGTGGCGGACATCCATTTTGATCCACGAATGGCACTGGCGGCTCTGGACTACGGAGCGGACAAAATTCGAATCAATCCTGGCAATTTTTTTGACACGTCTTATTTGGCCCAAGTCGTCAGTCTGGCCAAGTCAAAAGGAGCGGCAATGCGCATTGGAGTGAACGCTGGATCGCTAGAGAAAGACCTTTGGAAAAAGTATGGAGCCCCCACCCCAGAGGCCCTTGCCGAATCGGCATTGCGTTGGGTAGATTCAATAGAGTCCTTGGGTTTTGACAACTTTGTGGTCTCCATCAAAAGCGAACGAGTGCCCGTCATGGTGGAAGCCTACGAAAGGTTTGCGGCCGCCACAGCCCACCGCTCCGACGCGCCACCTCTGCACCTTGGCGTGACCCACGCCGGACTTCTCATTCCCGGCGCCGTCAAAAATGCGCTCGGCATCGGCATGCTCTTGGCTCAAGGCATCGGCGACACCATACGTGCTTCCATTACGGATTCCATCGACAAAGAGGTTGAGGTTTGCAAAAACATCCTAAAATCCCTCGGCATTTACGAAAAAGAGCCCGACATCATCGCCTGCCCCACCTGTGGCCGCATAGAAATCGACCTAGAAAAAATGGTGCACGAAGTAGAAGCCGCTCTCAAACACCTCAAAAAACCCATTCGCGTTGCCGTGATGGGCTGCGTGGTCAACTCCGTCGGCGAAGCCAAGGAATCCGACTTTGCCATTGCCGGTGGCAAACACGCCGGCGCCCTCTACTACAAAGGTGAACTTTACAAAGCCAACGTCCCCGAAGCCGACCTGGTGCCGGAATTGCTCAAGTTGATTGAAGAAAAGGCATAGGGGTGCAACAGGTTTTGCAGCTCAATACACACAAACCTAAAAAAGCCTTGCCCCTCGACATTTTCCCCGTGCAAAGCCACAAAAAACAATGCAAAATAAGCACATGGACTTAGAAGCTTTAAAAAATCTCGTCAAGAACAAGGAAAGTGAGAGGGTGGAATTCAAGGAATGGAAGGGTGCTTTTTCTGTTCTAGGCGAAGGCAAATTTGAAAAGCGACGATGTTTACTGGGCTATTGTGTCGCCATTGGGAACGAAGGTGGAGGCCATTTGATGATTGGTGTGAAAAACGATGGAACTTTTGTTGGGACTTCAGTGGAAGTGACGAGCGACATCAAGAAGCAGATTTTCAGCTATACGAACCAGAAAATTGCAATTCATGAGGTTCTAGATGATGAGGCTAGGAGAATCCTTAT
>CAYGAB010000127.1:0-3219 GCA_964347725.1 uncultured Candidatus Peribacteria bacterium
CTAGAAAGCCCCATCGTCACCGTGGGATCCTGGAAAAATCCAGAAATAAAAATCACCCTGGATGCCGAGCGAGCTCGTCAAAAAATTGGCCTCCCTTTGGCCGCAGATGTCATGGCGAATTTGCTCAAACGCCTTGAATTCAAATGTTCCGTGCAAGGAGAAAAAATTCACGTGGAAGTGCCCACCCACCGCGCCACAGGAGACGTGAGCATGGAAGACGATTTGGTGGAAGAAGTGGCCCGACTCTACGGTTACGACCACATTCCAGAAGTTTTTCCGGAACTTCCCATTTCTCTCCCAAAAGAAAACATCGAACGAGAATTGAAACACAAGGCTCGTCGAATTCTAAGCGAAGGCATGGCTTTCACGGAATTGATGAATTATTCCTTTTACAGTAAAAACCACCTGGAATCTTGTGGGCTAGCAGAAGATCTTCATTTCCGCTTGAAAAATGCGCTGTCGGAAGATCAAACTCACATGCGTTTGAATCTTTTGCCAAATGTTTTAGCTTCCCTGAAACAAAATCAACGCAGCTTCAACACGCTCTCTGTTTTTGAATTTGGCCGCAGCTACAAAAAGACAGACGCATTCATGCCTCAGGAGGAAAAACACCTCCTCTTGGCCGTGTGCAGCAAAGAAAAAGACATCCCTTTTACCCGAGTGAAAGGAGCCTTGGAGCACTTGATCGCTCGGCTCAATTTAAGCCAAGTGCAGCTGAAGCCCTCAAGAGAAGTGCCTTCTTACGCTCACCCAAATCAGTGTTTGGACATTCTTCTCCAAGGCACTCAAATCGGGAACCTCTACACAGTCCACCCTGGCATCTGCAAAGCTTTTGACCTAGAGGGCGTCACTTGCGTGGCAGACTTGAATTTTCAAGAATTGGTGGCCTCTGGACTCAAAACCCCAAAGTTCAAAGCCCTACCAAAATTCCCTTCCATGCCAATGGATTTGTCCGCAGTGGTGACAGAAAAAACTCAAGTGGCGGACTTAGAAAAAGCCATCAAAAAAGCGGACAAAAACAGCTTGATCGAAAGCCTCTTGCTCTTTGACACCTACCGCGGGTCCAATCTGGAAAAAGGCTCAAAATCTCTCTCCTTCCACCTAGAACTACGCCACCCAGAAAGAACTTTGTCCGACGCAGAATTCCAAGAACTTCAAGAAGCCATATTCCTTGCTCTAGAATCCACGGGTGCTAAGATACGTGGGAGATGAATTTGATCAATTCCAACCATCAAAACGCATGAAAAAAAACATCAAGCAGGCTCACGAATGGACCGTTCGCCACATTCGCAAAGGATGGGAGCAGGTCAAACCTCATCCTTCCATGAGTCCTTGGCAAATTAGGCTACGCTACGGACTGATTGCGGGAGGAATTGCTGCGGCAAGTTCAGTGATTTTTTTTGGATTTTATGTCTTGGTTCTATTGGTGACACTCCCAGATCCCGGTGATTTGAGGGCCTTCAATCTGACGGAATCCACTTTGATCATGGACCGAAAAGGAGACGTGCTCTACGCCATCCACGGCGACGAGAATCGGCAGTCTTTATCTGAACTAAAAGAAGTCTCCACTCACCTGATCGACGCCACTTTGGCCATTGAGGACGATCAATTTTACGACCACATTGGAATCGACATTCCCGCCTTGGGACGTGCCGTTTTATCTGAAATTGGAATTGGAAGCCCACGTGGAGGGTCCACGATCACACAACAATTTGTGAAAAACAGCATGCTGAGCTCCGAACACAGCTACAAACGAAAAGTAAAAGAAATCGTTTTGGCTCTATTGCTAGAAGTCAAATTCAGCAAAGACGAAATTTTATTGATGTACTTGAACGCAATCCCCTACGGAAGCAACGCCTACGGAATTGAACTTGCTGCAGAACGTTACTTCGACAAAGCCGCAAAAGAACTCAGCCTGGCCGAGGCCGCTGTCTTGGCTTCAATTCCAAAAGCTCCAACGCATTACTCCCCTTACGGGAATTATCGCTACACTTCTTTGAATCTAGAACTTTTGCCAGAAACCCTGGGTGACCGTGAAATCACGGGAGAAAAAGACCTAGAGTACGAAGAATTTTCACGAGGATTGATTGGAAAAACATTCACCATGCCAGACGGCAGCACCTTTTACATGAAGGGAAGAAGCGATTTGGTCTTGGATCGAATGGAAGAACTGGGCTTGATCACAGAAAGCGAGAAAACCGAAGCCTTGGCGGAGATCCAAACTCTAGTCTTCCAAGAGCCAAAAGACGCCTTTCCCGCTTCACACTTTGTTCTCTGGGTGAAACAGATTTTGGAAGAAAAATACGGTTCAGAAGTGGTTGAACAGGGCGGACTCAAGGTCTACACAACCCTAGACATGGATTATCAAAAAGCAGCTGAAGAATCAGTGGCCGCCAGAAAAGACAGCAACACAAACAATTACGGCGCAAGCAACGCAGCCCTCGTGAGCGTGGACCCAAAAACAGGTCAAATTCTGGCCATGGTTGGATCCGCAGACTACCGCGACGAAAACATAGACGGTCAAGTGAACATGATCACCAGTCGCCGACAACCAGGATCCTCTTTCAAGCCATTCATCTACGCACTGGCCTTCCTGAACCGCGTCTCCCCTGGAACCATTCTTTACGACGTGTCCACGGATTTTGGAGGGGGTTACAAGCCCAACAACTACGACGGAAGTTTCAGCGGTCCCGTGAGCGTCCGATTTGCTTTAGGTCACTCCCTAAACATTCCAGCCATAAAGGCTTACTTTTTAGCAGGTGGCGAAGAAGCCCTTGTTCCTTTTGTGAACAAGTTTGGCTTTGATTCGATCACTTTGGACAAAGAACGGCCCGCCGGCCCATCCTTAGCGCTGGGAACGGGTGAAGTGGAGCCTCTTGAAATGGCAGAAAGCTACAGTGTTTTTGCCAACGGCGGAACCCACGTGGACCTCACTCCATTCTTGAAAATAGAAAATGCCAAAGGCGATATTCTTGAACAATGGGAAGAGAAAAAAATCGAAAAAACAGAAGTCCTTGACCCACAAGTGGCCTTCTTGATCAACGACATTTTATCGGATCCTCGCGTTGGCTTGGGCCCAAACATTCGGATAGACAGCTTGGACAATGCCGCCAAAACAGGCACCTCCACCAAGCCAGACAACAAGCTCCCGAACAACAACTGGATTGCCGCCTACACTCCCTCCAACGTAACGATCGTCTGGACAGGAAATTCTAAAGG